>NZ_RZQI01000002.1:0-33844 GCF_003998335.1 Mesorhizobium sp. M7A.F.Ca.CA.002.05.1.1
GCAGTCGTTCGTGAATTCCAGCAACGAGCTGGACGGCTTCGATGTCGACGTCGCCAAGGCGATCGGCAAGCACCTCGGCGTCAAGGTCGAGTTCATCACGCCCGGCTGGGACATCATCACCGCCGGCCATTGGGCGGGGCGCTGGGACATGCATGCCGGCTCGATGACGCCGACCAAGAAACGCGCCGAGATCTTCGATTTTCCGGCGGTCTACTATTACACGCCGGCGGCCGTTGCCGTGCACAAGGACAGCAAGGCCAAGACGCTGGCAGATCTCGACGGCAAGGTGGTCGGCGCCACCAGCACCTCCACCTTCGAGGCCTATGCCAAGAAGGATCTGACGCTCGACGCCGCCGGCGCGCCGCCATTCGAGTACAAGCTCAACCCGAAGGAGGTCCGCTCCTACGAGAATTCGACGACCGCCTTTGACGACCTCCGCCTCGGCGACGGCGTGCGCCTGGACGCGGTGGTCTCTTCACTGCCGTCGATCCTCGACGCCGAGAAGGCCGGTTACCCGATCAAGCAGCTGGGCGACCCAGTATTTTACGAGCCGCTGGCGATCGCCACCGAACGCGGCGATCCCGAACTCTCCGCCAAGATCGGCGACGCCGTGAAAGCGATGAAGGAGGATGGCACGCTGAGCAAGCTTTCCGAAAAGTGGTACGGGCAGGATTACTCGAAGACCAACTAGCCCCCTTAAAAGGCGCCTGCCCCCCGGGCAGGCCGCCGAACAGCCGGTGCTCAAAGATGCTTTATCCGGATACCGTCGAAGCCGAAGTCCTCGTCCACAAACCCTGGTTCGTGGCTACGATGTTCGGCGTCGTTCTGCTTCTCTTCATGGCTTTCAACATGTCGAGCACCAGCTTTGCCGAACTGATGCGCCCCGTGATCGGCGAACCGTCGGTGAGTGGCTTCTACGGCCGCTTTGCCATTGCTTTCGCCATAGCGGTGATCTTCACCTTGAATGTCGTGTTGATCGGCTTCGCGCCGCTCAAGTTCCAGATCGGCATCGTATGGCTCGAACTGCTGCTCCTGTTTGTTGGCTTCTTCGAGACGTTCCATCTCAGCTTGCCCTTTATCAGAGAGAAACTGCCGTTCCTGATCAGCCAGGGCGTTGTCACCACGCTCTACGTCTCGGCGATTTCCATCGTCATCGCTTCGGTCATCGCGGTGGCGGGAGCGGTCGCCAAGCTCTCCAACAATGGCTTCGCCTACGCCATCGCCAGCTTCTACACCTCCTTCTTTCGCGGCCTGCCCCTGCTGATGCAGGTCTATCTGATCTATCTCGGGCTGCCGCAGCTCGGCTTTGTCATTGATGCGGTTCCGGCCGGCATCCTGGCGCTATCGCTCTGCTACGGCGCCTACATGACCGAGATCTTCCGCTCCGGCATCCAGAGCATCGATCGCGGCCAGTGGGAGGCGTCGCGCTCCATGGGCTTCGGCTTCACGCTGACCATGCGTCGCATCATCCTGCCGCAGGCATTGCCGGTCATCATTCCGCCAACGGGCAACCAGTTCATCTCGATGCTGAAGGATTCCTCGCTGGTCTCGGTCATCGGCGTGTGGGAGCTGATGTTCCTGGCGCGCACCCTCGGACAGAAGACCTTCCAGCACATGGAGATGCTGATCTCGGCAGCGATGATCTACTGGATGCTGTCGATCTGCCTCGAACTGGTCCAATCGCGGATCGAACGGCATTACCACAGGAGCAAGGTGCGATGAGCGCCCCCGCCATCATTGAAGCCAAGTCCGTTTCCAAATGGTATGGCCAATTCCAGGCGCTGAAGGACATCAACCTGATCGTCCACAAGGGCGAGCGGATCGTGATCTGCGGGCCCTCGGGTTCCGGCAAATCAACCCTCATCCGCTGCTTCAATCGCCTGGAGGCGCATCAAGAGGGCGACATTGTCGTCAACGGCGTTGCCTTACATGGCAAGATGACCAACGTTGCCGCCGTGCGTTCCAACGTCGGCATGGTCTTCCAGCACTTCAACCTGTTTCCGCACATGACGGTGCTGATGAACTGCATGGCCGGCCCAATGTGGGTGAAGGGCGTATCGGAAAAGCAGGCGCGCAAGACCGCGCTGAAGTTCCTCGAGCGGGTCCGCATTCCCGAACAGGCGAACAAGTTCCCCATCCAGCTGTCCGGCGGACAGCAGCAGCGCGTGGCGATTGCCCGCAGCCTGTGCATGGAACCGGCTGTCATGCTGTTCGATGAGCCGACCTCCGCACTCGATCCGGAAATGGTCTCCGAGGTGCTAGAGACGATGACGGGATTGGCTCGGGACGGCATGACCATGGTGTGTGTAACACATGAGATGGGTTTTGCTCGTGCGGTTGCCGACCGGGTGATCTTCATGGACGCTGGGCAGATCGTCGAGGAGGGCACGCCCGACGGGTTTTTCGGCCACCCTTGCCATGATCGAACCAAGTTGTTCCTCAGCCAGATACTAAAGCATTAAACTTCCAGAAAAAAATGCGTGGATGCGCTGGACGAACGGCCCGTGCCTTTCCTCGACCAGCAACGCGCCGGCTGCCGCGGTTTCACCACGCCATTTTTCCTGTCCGTTTCTTCCTTTGCGCGCTTCAACGATTTCTCGGCACGTTTGACGCACAACCTTGAACTGCCAAGTTCGAAATCCAGAATTTCAGCCATCGTTCCCCTTCCTATGCGGTTGCGGTCCCTTCGGCTGATAATTACGGCTGTTCTGTTTGGTTCCGGCCAATCGCGACCCGGCTCCAGATTTTACAGGAGCCAGGCCGATCTGGTCCTGCCGATTTAAATCTCTCCGGCAATGGGCTTGAGCGCATCTTCTGTCGCAGGCTCCAGCGGGGCGCGGCAACGTTCCGGAGCAAAGCGGCGCGCCGAAGGACGATCTGAAATCCGCCCCGGGACATATCCGCGATGCGATCGACCGCGCTTTCAAGCTTTCGCGCGATAGATAGGCGCGCCGATGATCATGGAAACCTTCGACCATGTTCACTCCGAGGAGGTTTCAAGTTGTTTGGGGAATGACATGTGCCGGCCAAGTGGCCTATCTCACGCATCGCCAGCACCTATGCGATTGCCAAGACGGCTGTGCCGGCGTGACGGTCCACGAACTCGAATAGCGATCCTGGGGACCGCTGGATGTCGCAAATTGCGCCGTTCGCAACGTCGCGGCGGAGGTAGGTCCGGTTTGAGTCGAAAGCTTCGGTTGCGGTCGAATGAGCAACCGCCCTATGTGCATGCGTCATGACCATCGGATCGATCTTTGAATGAGCAAATTAGCCACAAGGCGCGCATTGCTGCTCCTCAATCCAAAGGCGCGGCGCGGCCAAGAGCTGATCGCCCCGATTGTGGAGCGGCTGGAGCGCGGCCGGCTTTCTGTCGCTGTCGAAAAGTTCGAGGCGTTGCCGGAGATCGCTCGTGACATCGTTCGCTTACGCCAAACGGCCGACCTTGTGGTCGTGTGCGGTGGCGATGGTTCGGTGTCGGCGGCGGCGATGGCTGTAGTGGAAAGCAGCCTGCCGATGGGCATTATTCCTATGGGAACGGCTAATGACCTCGCTCGCACACTCGACATCCCTATGGATCTTCTGCAGGCCGCTGACGTGATCGCGCAGGGCCGACTCCGGCAGATCGATATCGGCACGGTCAATGGCAATGCCTTCTTCAACGTTGCGAGTATCGGACTCAGCACTGAACTGGCGAAGGGTCTGGATCCCACTTTGAAGAAGCGTTTCGGCAGGCTCGGCTATGCGCTGGCGGCGATGAAAGTGTTGACGCGGGCCACGCGGTTCCACGCGAAGATTGTTGAGAAAGGCACGTCGACCGACGTCGAAACCTACCAAATTGCGGTGGGAAACGGTCGTCATTACGGCGGCGGCAACGTGGTGGAAGAGACGGCCGAGATCGATGACGGACATCTCGATCTTTATAGCTTGGAAATGACGAACCTTTGGAAGCTGGCGCTGATGCTCCGCTCCTTCCGGTCTGGAAGGCATGGCGCCTGGCGAGAGGTGCGCACGGCTAGGTGCGTCGAGTTCGACATCGAGACGGAGAAGCCGATGCCGGTCAACACCGATGGTGAGATCGTCACCTCGACACCAGGCCATTTCAAGGTCCATCCAAAGGCGATCTCGGTCTTTGCGCCTCCGCCCGTGGGCATTCGACGTCGCACAGAAGGAGCATTCGGTGCGGACCTTTGATTTGTCGGGCGACCATCCCGGTGTCAAGGCTGCGCGATAGCTCGTCCGGCCGCCGAGGCACGCATGATATCGTGTTCTCGACGCGCTTCAAAGGTGCCTTCCCATCGCCGCTCGAATATTAGCAACCTCTTGACGACCGCCGACCGCGCTCCAGAATCTCTCAAATGGCGCGGGAACAGACTGGCATCGATTTTGGCCACGAGGTGAGGGTGGGCGGCGTCACCCGTCTGGAACTGCTCGACGACGATGAAGGTGGCAAGGCCACGGTCGGCGGTTGGGTCACGGCCGAAGCTGGCCCCCATCAGGGCATGGAAACGCGCCCCGCCGGTGCTCGGCGATGAAAAAAGCCAGGACTGACAATCTCCTCACGGCCATCAAAAGCCCCGGCCATGCGCTGTCGATGAAGGATCCAGCGCATGTCGAGATTTTCCCCGACTACATAATCAACAAGCGCCACATGGTAGCGGCAGCGGTGGTGGCAGTCCCGCTCCTGTTCGGTTTCACTGGCCTTGCTATTCGTTATGCCGCTGTTGCTTCAACGTTGGCAGAACCAGGCTTCGAGTCTTATGCTCGTGCGCTCTGCCGATGGGATTGCCACTGGTATCTGGATATTTCCGAACGCGGCTACGAGCGCTTTCCCATCCCAAACCAAAGCAACGTCGGACGATGGGGCTTCTTTCCATTCTATCCGATGCTGGTAGCGGTGATCCGGGCGATTTTCCCCTTCGCCACGATACTGGTCGCGACGATCACTTCGATTGCATGCAGCTACGCCGCGTGTCTGGTGGCATGGCCGCTGTTGGAGAAGAACATGCGGGCCTATGTACTGTACTGCGCTTTTCTGCTTAGCGGCCCGTTCTCCTTCCACTTCACAACTTTCCTTTCCGAACCTCTTTTCGTGCTCCTGACCTCGATTGTCTTCCTGGCACTCAAACGCTCCAGCTATGCCGTCGCTGGCATCTCGTCAGCGCTCCTTTCGGCAACGAGGCTCGTTGGGGTCCTTGTCGTCTTTGCGACCGTCATTCAAATGTTCCAGCAGCATCGAGAACGGGGCGGCTCACCACTCTCCTTTCCGCGTTGGGTGCTCGGTCGACCGGATCTGCTCGTCGCTATCTTTATCTCGCCTGCCGGCTTGTTTGCCTACATCCTGTTTTTGTATGTCACTGTCGGTGACGGCTTTGCGTTTCTGCACGTCCAACGCGCCTTTGGACGAGTGGCTGGGAACCCGCTCCTGTTTCTATGGGACGGGCTCTCAGCATTTCCCAAGACCGGGTGGCTGCCCACGGCGCCGCAATGGAGTGCGCTCGCAGCGATCATCGGGCTGGCGCTATCAGTCGTGCTGGTGGCTCGCAAGCAATATGGCGCTGGGGTCTTCTGCGCGATCTGCATTCTCGTGCCATTGATAACGAATCTGGCCTCCATGGTCAGATACGTCATTGGGCTGGCGCCTCTGATAATGTTGATGGCCGTCCTGTTGTCGGCGTCGAAACTGATCTGGCTCGCCGCTTTGGTTCTCTTCCTGGTCGCCTGCTATTTCATGACGGCGGCATGGATTGGAGGCTACCTTGCTTTGGTCTGACACCCTCAATCCCCGTGGACGCGCCATCTCGCTTGGCGCTTACGCGCTCGCCGCGGTTCTGGCCGTGTCCGAACTCGCCATCCTTGCGCTGGCTCTCCATCCGACTGTCCACGCCGACTATCGTGCCTATTACATCGACCGCACGACGACATGCCTCAACCGCGATGCCATTGGCAGCTACTCACTCGGCCAGACAGTGTCCTTCCGGTCCGATGGCGCCAAACGGGCAGCCGGCATGAAAGTTTGTGGCTGGTCGGGGCCGGTAGCCGACGGCACGCATTCACTGGGCGAGACCTCGCGGCTTCGCCTGCAGATACCGCCGCTTCGCGACGGTCTCAAGGCAACGCTACAAATGGCCGCTGTCATTCGTCCGCCACAGACGACGCAGAGGGTAATAATCTCGGTGCATGGCGTGTCCGTGCATAAGGTCACACTGTCGGGCAAGCAACCGATGACCGTCTCGTTCGTCATTCCGCATGCAGCTTTTTCGAACGCCAGCACGTTCGAAATGACCTTTGACTATCTCGACGGGATCCCGCCCAGCCAGGCCGCCAGCGACATTTACAAGCGCTCCATCAAATTGGTGTCGTTTCGACTGGACGCCATTTAGAGCATTATTGCCTCTGGCGGGAGCGATTGCCGTGCCGACCGGGAATGCGTCCGGCAAAAACCCACCGGTCAAGCACGAAGAAATTGATGCCGGGGACAAGCAAGCACGTAATCAGCACGGGAATGATGAGCGGCAAGCCCAGCTTTACCGTCAGCAACGCCGGCGCCCCATAGGCAATGGCCAAGCCTGTTGCCCCCAGCAGGAGAAAACGCGGAGCTTCAGTTCGATGCGATCGGCCCGACACGAACGTCAGGGATTTGTGAGCCAGATACGAAAACAGGGTGGCTGCGGCATATGCCCCAAGCGAGGCATGGATGGGCGTTAAACCGAGCCACTCCGATTTGGAAAAAGCAGCAACCAAAGCGGCATACAGAAGTGTGGCAGCGATGCCGACCAGGCCGAAGCGTGCCAGTAGCTTCAGGGAGTCGTCGCCGGCAGGCCGATGCTCATGCATGCGCACTACACGCATACTGTGCCCCCAGCGGCAGGGGGGCGAGCGCGCGTTCGACTTTTCGGGCCAAGGACCTGCCCGACGGCAGCAGCAGGAAGTGCTCGGATCGGATGTTGCTGAAGCCTGCTTCTTGAAGGAGGGACGCTGTTTTGGCTGCGCTGAGCAGCACCGCGTCATGGTCGAAGGGACACCGGAACACAGCCAGACGCGTCAGCGGGTTATAGGGATTGTGCTCGATGATGCAGGCGACACCGCCCGGGCGCACGACGCGCCGCATCTCGCGCATGAACCCGAGCCAGGAAGCTGGCGGTACATGATGGACGACGCAGCTGGCGAAGGCCAGATCAAAGACCCCATTGTCGTATGGCAGGTTCAGGCTGGTGCAGGCCCTGTATGTGACGCTCGGATTTTCCTGCCTCGCACGCAGGATCGATTCCTGCGAGATGTCACAGCCGTCCAGGCACTCGAAGGCGCCTTTGAGATAGGGATGGAGCACACCTACGCCGCAGCCGACATCAAGCACCCGTACTTCCGAGCCGGCATGACGAAGCCCCCGCTCGATCACAACGCGTCGCAGCAACTCGGCCTTCGCCATGAGAAAGAAGTCGTGCTTAAGCCCTGAAAAGCGGATCGATCCCTGGACCGTCTCACCATAATTGAATCTATAGCTGTCGAAGGGTTCGGACATTGGCCGGGACTCCAATCCGGGATTTTCGAGGCGAGCGGCGGCTCTTGCCCGGGACGGCAGACATCGGCCGGTCGAAGCCGGTGAGGCGATCGATCACGTAAAGCGGGCGCCGTTTTACTTCGGCGTGGATGCTGCCGACATACAATCCGACCACGCCGGTCATGAAGAGGTTGATGCCGCACAGGAGCGACACGATCATCACGGTGGATGTCCAGCCGGCAACAATGCCGGTTTCAAAGGCCCAGGCGTAGATGGCGTAGGCACCAAAGGCTACGGCCAGCGCAGAAATGGCCAAGCCACCCCAGAGCGCCAGGCGCAGCGGCTGCTCCGAGAAACTGACGATGGCGTGCACAGCAAGATGCACCATCTTCCAGAATGGGTATTTGGTCTGGCCATGGGCTCGTGCCGGGCGCTCGAAAGACACCGACGCCTGCTTGAACCCCATCCAGCCAAACATGCCCCTGACGAAGCGATCCTGTTCGGGCATCTGCCTGAAAGTTCTCAGCGCTTTCGGACCGACCAACCGGAAATCTCCAACGTCGCGCGGAATGTCAACGGTCGTCATCCTTTCCAGCAAGCGATAGAAGAGACTTGCCGTGAAGCGCTTGAACCAGGATTCGCCCTCGCGTTTAACGCGCCGGGCATAGACAATTTCGAAACCTTCCTTCCACTTCGCCACCAGATCGAGAACCACCTCGGGTGGGTCTTGGAGATCGGCATCCATGACGATGACGGCATCCCCCTGGGCGGCGTCCATACCGGCTGTGATTGCTATCTGGTGCCCAAAATTGCGGGAAAGCTCGATCAGCCGAAAACGAGGCTCGGCGGCGACCACACGCCGAAGGTAAGTGACGCTGCCATCGCGGCTTCCGTCATCGACGAAAATAGCCTCTGTCTCACCGTCCAGCTGGTGGATTAGCAACCTGATCCGCTCGATCAGACGAGGCAGCACTTGTTCCTCGTTGTATATCGGCAGAACCAGCGAGTAGCGCAGCGACACGTTCGCTCTCATCCCGGCACTTTGGATTACAGAGGCCTCCATGCCGATCAAATGAAACGCCAGCCTCAAAGTTCCATAAGGCATTACTAATTTAATTTGTTGTTGTAGGCGGGTGGCGAGCTGTTCGTTCTGAACGGCTTCGGTCTGATTTGGCATGGGATATCGTTTCGCGCGCCGGCGGAGCAATGCGCTGTTTCGCAATCATTGTCGGGCAAGTGGCCGCCTTACCAGCTCTTGTCAGCGCGTCGGCGCGCGATAATTTTTGAGGGGAAGGGACTTCGACCAAAGGAGCCGACGATGGAACACCAAACTTTAAGCCAACTGCAGACAATTGCAGAAGTAGAACCCCTGTCGACATACCCGATCATGACCCGGCAACAGCGCATTGAGCGCTGGGCAGAATTGCTGGAACAACATCCCGAGCGACGCCTGACAGCGCTTACCGGCACTGAGCATCTGAAGCGGGAAGCTCGCGACGCAGCGCGCGGTGAGGGCTCGCCAATTACAGTGGCCTTCGAGGACCCGCTACTGCGTGCGTTAGGCCTGAAGGATGACACCTATGGGGCAGCAAAGCGCTTCTTCGAACTGTCTGACGGGGAGTTGCACGACATCGTCTGCAGTTGCCATGTCGGAACCACGTTCAGAGGGCAGTGGGCTGCCGCCAGAGTCCGCCGGTCAATCGGAGGGAACAGGTTTCTTAAGTGGCTTAGAGAGAGAATGTGGCACTGAGGTCGCCAAGGACGGCGATTGAAGCTCGTTTCAAGCGAGGTGGATGAACGATTGGGGCGCCAGTGGAGCGCCGTGTTGACGACGGGGGTCGGCGCCGTCCCACGGCTGTGCAGACGGGTGGGGCGCTCCTCGGTCCCAGTTTACTCGCGGTGCGTTCCAGCATGGCTGCAATACTCCAGGGGCAGGATTCTGGAATCCTGTTTGCGGCTAGCATCACCACGTGAAGACATCGATCGTTCGCCATCTGCTGCGCTAACCTCAATCTCGGCGGCGCCTGGCCTGTATGGCAGCAAAGGTGACTGGGCGAAAATCCCAGGCGTCGACGCCGACGTCGTGCTGGCGCGTCATTGGCTTCAGCCGGCCATGAGAATGGCCGTGCAGGTTTATCGATTTCTTGCCGATCTTGTTCCAGGTGCGGAACGGGTAGTGGCAAAGAACCAAGAAACTGCCCTCGACAGTTAGCTCCTTGTAGTGTTGCACGCTAGCCCAAGCCGAAGCGCGGAGCGTTACCATGCCGTCGTTGTTGCCGATGATCAGGTGTTTGGTGCCGTGGAGGCAGGACAGCAGCGAAGACACTGTCTCGGCCGATCCCTTGGCGAAGTCGCCGAGGTGCCAAACCTCGTCATTTGGAGCAACAGTCTCGTTCCAAAGTTCAGTCAGTGCCTGGTCGTGCGCCACCAATGAACTGAAGGGGCGGGGGTCGAGCCGCAGAATGCGGGGATCGTTGAAATGCGTGTCGGAGGTGAAGAAGATCATGCGCCGCCGCTGGCTGAGATGAGCGCTCGACGATCGCTTTTAAGTTCGGTTGCCGGAGCGGCTTTTGGGTCCATCATCGATCCTGATTTGGGCTTCCCTGAGCATCTTGAGTGCCTCTTCCTTGGTGAGGCCGCACTTGCGCGCAAAGTAGAGAGCTTCGATCGCCTTTTCACGATCTGTGGCTTCTGTGTGCTGTTTAAGCTTTTCACATCGTTCTCTATCACCTTTTGATGCCACCGAACCATCACGGTGCCGGGTTGTTCCCATCCATCGGATCTGCTGACCTGCGGAGCGCCGCTGCCTGATGTCGCCGATAAACGAGATCCCGAGACCTGTAGCAGGCATCAGCTTGGTCGTTTCTATGTGGCCCGTCTGGGAGGCACTGTCGGAGCTCTAAAGTTGCCGAACGCTTTGCGGCGGTTGCTTTTGGCTACGAGCGGGCGCGGCAGGCATCTACTGCCGAAGGCGGCTCGAGCTCGCGGAGGAACCATGCATCGCGCTTTTTGAATCGCAGTCTGAAGACCCAACCGCGATCACCTGGTGCGCCCGACGGTAGGACAGCGAGAAGCCTTGCCTCTGCCTTTGCAAGGTTGCCATGGCGATCCGGAACCTCGAGGCATGTGGAGAGTTGTCCAGCAGCCCAGCGGAGATCCAAGGGCGCCATCAGATGCCAATCCCGGCGTCGCCGCGCAGCCGAAACGCTCTAGCAAGCCGGCAACTCCATCACCGGCACGGCACAAGGCCTCCGGAGCAGGATTATCTATCGACGGGCTCCCAATGGTATGAAGGACAATGGCCCATGAACGTCGCCAACCTGCAATTGGAAGGTTTGCTTATGGCGGTCGCGGCCGTCAATAACGCCTTGGTCCGCAGAGGCCTTCTCTCGGTCGATGATATCGACACGGCGTTGAAAAACGCGGAAGCCTCCTTCACGGTTGATGAGCGCCTCTTCGAGGATATGTCGCCGGCTAACCGCGACGCAGTGTGTTTCCCTTTGCGGCTTTTGCGGCTGGCTAACACCGAGCAGTTCGAAGCGAGTGTGCCACCGTTTTCCGAGCTGGCCAGGCAGGTGGGGATCACCAAGGAGCCTAATAACGACCAGATGTGAGGGAGGAAGGTCGACCTGCGCGGGTGGCCTCGAAAGACGTGATGAACGATGACCCTGTAGATTCGCTCGCCAACGCAATTCGGCATCGCAGCGCAATTCTGTTTGTTGGGGCAGGGGTTTCGATCAGCGTTGGATTACCCTCCTGGGAGAAGCTGATAGAGCGAATGGCAAAGGAGCTCGGCGTCGACGACGAATTTTCCACGCGACGCGATCGTTTTCAAACCCTGGCCGAGTACTATCGCATCAAGCATGGCAGCATCGGGCCACTTCGCAGTTGGATGGACAGAAACTGGTCCGTCCCCAAGGACCGGATCGAGAAATCCGAGTTGCATCGTCTCATCGTGAGGCTCGACTTCCCTGTCATCTACACAACTAACTATGATCGGAATCTGGAACTGGCTTATGAGATATACGGTCGGGACTACGTGAAAGTGGCCAATGCACGCGATGTGGCGCAGGCCCGCCAAGGCATTACCCACATCGTCAAGTTCCATGGTGATTTCGACGAGGATTCGTCCCTCGTCCTCACCGAAACGGACTACCTCGATCGTCTCTCCTTCAATTCTCCGCTGGACGTGCGTTTTCGCTCGGATGCGCTCGGCAGCACGATCCTCTTCATTGGCTATAGCCTTTCCGACCCAAACATTCGGTTGCTGCTGCACCGTCTCTGGCAGACGTGGCATCGGTCCGGCTATGAGAAAGATCGCCCGCCCTCGTTCATCTTCATGACCAGCCGAAACCCTGTGGAGGAGGCCGTGCTTGGACGTTGGGGCATTTCGGTCGTGGTCGGCGAAATCGACGAGCCGCAAGCTGCTTTGGTGGACTTCCTCAGCCGGCTGGCGGAGATGGTTGGGGATGGGGAACTGTCGCCAAAAAGTGGGCGATAGCAACATCCGTATGATGGGCAGTTCGGCGGGCTCTCAAGGAGCGGCACATGGCAGAGAATTCCGTCCGGAATTTCAAGTTCAATTGGCCTCAAGGATACTATCGCGGCACGGAGAGCTAATCGGAAAACTTACTCACGCACTGCCTACTTTGAAGTGCCTTTCAGCGGTAACGGCTTACCTCGATGCGCCTTGCGCCGAGCTTCGGCGCAAGGCGCGAGCTTGTTTAGCGATACGCTACCGGCTGATCAACGCTTGGCGTTTTCACTCTCCGAGTCGGCCCGCGCCAGGAACTGCTCGGTTGTCGTTGGAATATGGCTT
Organism: Mesorhizobium sp. M7A.F.Ca.CA.002.05.1.1; assembly: GCF_003998335.1. Classification (NCBI taxonomy): domain Bacteria; kingdom Pseudomonadati; phylum Pseudomonadota; class Alphaproteobacteria; order Hyphomicrobiales; family Phyllobacteriaceae; genus Mesorhizobium; species Mesorhizobium sp. M7A.F.Ca.CA.002.05.1.1. The sequence continues at coordinate 12,318 of NZ_RZQI01000002.1, forward strand.
TTCAACCAGTCCGCCATTGCGACTTCCTCACGCAGGTTCTCTTCGCAGACCTGGGCGACCTCTGCTTCACGCAGCGATTTGGCAGCGGCGATAAGGATTGTGTAGGAGGCGATTTCCATGTGCTCGAACGTGTAGCTTGCAAGCGATCCTTTCATCACTTCGTCACCGGCGAAGACACCGCTGAGCGACTGCGCCATTGCCGTCAGCTTGCCGCCGGCATCCTTCAGTGTGGAAGATCCTTGTCCGATGCGGTCGAGACAGGTTTCCAGCCGAGCAGCCTGCTGCCTGGTCTCCTGGACGTGCTGGCGAATCCGTTCGCTGAGCTCAGGATAGTTCTCAATTCGGTTCAACTGCCCATTCAACATGGTCTCGGCCTGCTCTTCCATGGCGTGAGCATCCCTGAGCCATTGGACAAGCCATTCGCGCGATTCTGACATTTCATATCTCCGTCATGGGTCGGCCAGAACTTTCAAAGGGAGATATTGTTCCTCATCGGTTGAACCGCGGAGTCAGCCTGTATCGCGAGCCTTGCTGGTCGGCGCTGCAATCAGGCTCTTGGCACCAGGAGAGAATATCGCGGTGCGGGCACTGCCGCTGTGTCTCAGCTGGCAAACGCATTTCTGCAGAAATGACCGGACCTGCTGCCTGTCGCGGGTTCGGCGACGGATGGATCTCTGTTTCGCGTCGGCTCGTATTCTGATGCCCGCGCTGCCATGTAGGGCTATGCTGTATCTCTCCCGAGCGGCTTGGCATTTTACGGTTCACTTGCGAAATCTACCCGTAGCTGATGCGCTCCAGGGTCGAGGCATGTTCACCTGCGGAGATCTTATCGCACGAAGGGATCGCAATGGAACGTCAGGGCATTTCGGAGGTTGGTAAGGAAGTTTCGCAGCTAAGGAAACGAGCCATGACTTCTTCAGACAATTCTTCAGCTGGCATATCACCACGCCCCGAAAAATCGGACAGCCGGACCTCGTCTAAGCCGGCGACACCGTCACCGGCCGCAGAGAAAGTCTCCGGAGCAGGCCCTGCGATGGCCGAGCATTCGAAAGACGCCAAGGCGCCCAGAGGCGGTCGTCAGCCTGGGGCATATGTCAAGGATTAGACGGCCGAGCTGTTGAGTTTCGGCTGCCCGCTACAGTCGAAGGAGGTTCCTATGCAGATGATGGGAATTTTCGTCAGCCGAGACCAGGCTTCGATCGTGGAATTTCGAGCGATCGTCTGACGAGTTGTCGCCGCGCAGACGAATTATCGGGATCATCAGCCAAGCCCACCATGAGCATACCCCATGGGAAAGTGAAGGCGTGGCGGAACCGCCGCGCTTAATCCGGCGGAGGAGTTATCCGGTGAACGCGACCAAAGAGTTTTTTGAAACCTGGCTGCAGGAGAATGTCGGCACTCTTGCTGGCAAAGAGGATGTGAGCTTCGCCGTGCTGGCCCAGCAATTCGAGCAGGACGCCGAAGCGGCCGGTTATGGTCGCGAGGTGCGTGAGGACGAGCTCGGAAACATTGAACATGCGATCGAGCAAGCGCTAAAGAACGCCCGAAGTGACGTGCAGGGTGGCGCCGATGGCCAACCCAGCGATGCGACAGCCCTCATGGATGCGCTGGAGGTCGAAGATGCCAAAAGTGGGCCGTAGGCTTTACCAGATTAGCTCTATTCGTTTGTCGAAGTTGCCGGGGTAGTCCTATGGAGCAGTTTCGCAAGGACATGGCCGCCTTGGCAGAGCCAGCTTTCTGGGTGACGATAGGCTTGCTTCTGGTTCCGTATGCGCTTGGAACCGTGCTCCTCGTTTTGACCTGCGGCTGCCTGTAGGTTGACTGCAGAGACCCCCGGTAGTGGTTCAACGACCCTAGGGCCGAATTCTATGCAATACCGAGCTTATAACGTTTCCGTGGGGTCCCTTGCTCCAGCAAAGTGTGAACGATCGCGTCGCGAGAAAAGTTCATCGTCGACACCAGGCTCTTTGCGAGAGGGGAGAAGGCCGCCGTTCATGTTCAGGCGCCGACGCTATCTGTGCTCTCATAGTTCCAGCTACGGCCCCCTATCACAGTGCTCCGATCACACTTAGCATCCGCGCGTTCCTTACATCGAAAATAGCCCTGCAGCTTGCGAGTTGCCTTGGAACACTTGTGTCATATCGAAGTTCGGCCCCCTAGGAGAACCAAGATGGCCATGACACAAGCTGCCAACGACAACCAGCCGGGCGAGAAACCGGAACATGCAACCGAAACGTCACTCAAAGCGGCAATAGACCAGTTTAGGGCGGGACGCAGGTGCAAAATGGCACTACGGGCGACAAGAATCGGGGCGAGGCACTGAGATGCCGCGGATCAATCATGACGGTCGCAACGAGAATACCACATCCGCTGCAGCACTCATTATCGACAAGGAACGTGCTGAGCGCGCCGCCAAGACGGCGCGGTTGAAGGAGGCTCGCCTCGCACAAGCCATCACGCCCGGTCCCAGCCAACGCAAGCCGCGTGTCACCAAAAAGGTTCGCAGGATTTTTGTTGCTGGCTAGGAGGTGTCCGTGACTCGCAATCACGACAAGGAAAGATACGACCGCGCCAAACGTATCAGCCAAGAGATGCTGGACGCTGAACGAGCCGAACGCGCCGAGAAGACGGCGCGGCTGAGACAAGCAAGGCTTGCACAGCATCCGGTGAAATCACCGCCGGCGCAGCCGCGAATGCATCGCAAACCCATCCCGGCTCTCAAAAAGAGAAGCCGTAAGGTGATTGAATTCTTTTAGGCTCTCTCGCTCGCCTGCAGCACCATGCAGGAACACCGTCCGGACTTAACAGGCCTGGCGGCAGGGGCTTTCACGACTTGCTCCAGCTCGATCCGTACACATGCTGCCCTTTGTTGGTTCATCCCCCTGCAGTTGGTGAATCCGGCGCCATGTTCGAACTTGCATAAGTTAATGACCTCTTCCCAGAAACGAGTCATGCATGGGCTCGCCGCCCAGCATCTGCGGCCTTGATTTAAGTCGAGTCAAAGGGGCGTACATGACCTACGACACCGCCAGTGATCAACCTATCTATCCTGAAGGGTTGAGATTGCTGGAATCGGTCCTCAAGAAGCTTTGCGGGGAAGCAGAGATTCAACTGATCTCTTACAACGCCGAGCAGATTGCGGCCGAGCTCATAAAATTATTCCAGAGTGGCATGAAAGACGAAACGGTTCTGCTGGTCGTCATGCGGGCGCGGCTGCGAAAAAGGCCGGTCTTGGCGGTCGGCTAGTCTCTCTCACCGTCATTCCACGATCCACGGCTCAGCGTTCGATGGCGACTTGGCGAGCGTCTTAAGCGTACGATGCCGCGCGATCTCGCGGAGACTTCTGCATCTCTGGAACCTCGCCATCGTTAGAGCTGCGAGCGTAGCCTGCTGGCAAAGTAGTCGGTGACCTTTTCGCTTAGTGGACGCGCTTGCCATTCTTCCAGACTGACTGGCCTTGATCGTTTCAGGTCCTCGTTGAAGATGTCTATTTGCGTTCGCGCGAATTCCATGCCGTAGACGTTCAGGGTGGCCTCGTCATTGAGGCGCAGGGAACGCTCATCCAAATTGGCCGAGCCAACGCTCACCCAGACCTCATCGACGATCAAGAGCTTCGGGTGGTACATTGTGGGTTGAAACTCAAAAATGCGCACACCGGCTTTGAGCAATTCGCCCCAGAAATAACGTGAACCCTTTCGCACTATGGGCACATCCGTCAGCCAATTGGGAACGATGACATCGACCGAGACGCCTCGCTTCCTTGCATCAAGAATCTGCTGCAGGGCTATGTCGTCGGGCACGAAGTAGGCCATGCCGATGCGCAGATGATCCTTGGCCGCGGCTATTGCTGCCAACATCATCAACTCCATGTTCTCCGAGCCGTTTGGCTGCGAAGAAAGTATCAACTGGGCATCGATCCCACCAGCGGGCGCAACTGCAGGGTAGAACTTCCCGCCCTGCAATGTCTCGCCGGTCGTCTCAAGCCAGTTTTCCGCGAACGCCGCTTGGAATGCGGACACGGCGGGTCCTTCGATCCGGTAGTGCGTGTCGCGCCATTCATTCGAGTTGCGTGCGTTCCCGCGCCAATTATCGGCAATGCCGACGCCGCCAGTGAATGCTATCCGGCCATCGACGATCAGCAGTTTGCGATGGGTTCGGTTGTTTACTCGGTCCAACGTATACCAGCGTAAAGGCCGATAGCGTTCGAATCTCACACCGGCAGTGGTCATGATGTGGATCAAGTCCTCGTCGAAGGGAAGGCTGCCAACCCAGTCGACGTTCACACGGACTTCCACGCCTTCGCTGGCCTTCGCCGCCAATGCGATCGCGAACTCGTAGCCGATGGCTCCTGACCAATAAATATATGTTTCCATGTCGACGCTGGATCGAGCCGCCCCGATTGCTTGCAGCATTGACGGAAATATTTCGTCTCCGTTGATGAGAGTTTGGACCGCATTGGAATCGAACATCTGCCCTTGCGAATAGCTGCTCATCGTCTTGGAAAATTGGGGATCCGTAGCGTCGAAACGATGGGGAACGATTGATCGTAGAACGCGCGGCTCTGGAGTAAGATTTATGATCAACACCGTGAGCAGGCTGGTCATGGTGGCGATGGCCAGATAGATGAGCACCTTTCGCCAAAGCTCAATGCCGGAGGTCTTCTTGCGGGCGCCTGACGCCACGGAACCGAGAGGCTGCACGTCAATCGCCCCGCTGCTGGCGATGGCGATGCTTTTCGATCTCCTCGGGCTCTTCATCATCGATCCGCGTGATGTTTGAAGCCGCGTGATCTGACCGCAGAATCTCGTCAAGCTTGGCGTGGATCGCTTGAGTGTCGCGGTGCTCCGCGCGCTGGATGAACAGCGTCATCGCCCAAGTAAACAATGTTGCGGCTCCGTGCCAATCCAAGCTCTGTCGCTCGAAGATCATCCAAAGGATGGCGTAAGCCAACAAGACCAGGAATGCAGCGGGACGGGAGGTCAATGTGCCAATTGAGGTAAGCACGCTTGTGACCGAATGATTTGCCATTCCAAAGAACTCGCGGCAGTGCCCCTGGTTCCCACGAGGCATCATACCGCCCCGCCGTGATTCAACAAAAGGTACAGTTGAGCAGCGCGCGTTTTCCAGGTGTCCTGCATCGACCTTCACATGTCATGGTCTCGCAGCGAGCACGGTCTCGATTTGGATAGTCTCGCAGCGGTGGGTTCAGCAATTCGCTCATATCGGAGACGTGGCGATTCGGATTCGGCCGCTTCGGCCCCAGCGATTGCTGGCGAGAAAAAGGCAAGCAGTCGCTTGGTAAGTTCCGCTGCACGTTGTTCCCCATCAATCGCGCCGGTTACGAGTTGGTGGACGTTTTGCTGTTCTGAGCTTGCGCCGCACAAGGACCGAGCCGCCGATGATGACGGCTGGCATATTGTTGCGCGATGCCATGGTGAGCTGTCCGACACCATCTCCTGTGTCCGACGCGGGTGCTCTTCTGCTTCCTTCGGCAACTTCGTCTATGTCACGTTGTTCAGCATGAGTGTCAGCAGCATGAACGATCTCGTGAGTTGCCCCATTTTGCCCGCGGTTTGGTCGGACTAAATAATGCGGCCAGTCGCGAAGAGTTATAGGCGTTGGAGTATAGGGCTTCGCCATCAACATCCTTGCGCGAAGGTTAAGCGATGAATGGGCCATATGGCGATTTTCATGCATGAACACCGGCCGAGTGCATCATAGTTTAATGACAATTGGTGGGCTGCCCCGCATAAAGCCGTGGTCAGCGGCTGTGTAACGGGTTTCGCTGCTTGGGAGCGACGATCGCACTCTCGCCCATTCGGAGGAGCCTGATGCTTAATCGAACCATCCGCATGCACACGGACGCTCTCTACCCCAGTGACCTGAACATCCTTCGCGCGGCATTTGACGCGCTGTGCCAGGAATTTGCTATTTTGCCTGACACGGCGGCCGCCTATGCCGTGGCCAGAGAGCTGATCAGGCTATTCCAAACAGGAATGACCGAAGCGGCCACGCTGATGATTGCCGTGCGAGCACGTTGGCGGGACGATTGGGAGATGGCAGGCAGCAACGCTGCCTGACGGTAGATGGTGATGCGCACACCACCCGCTGCATCCTTTTCGACACCGCCGCGTTGACCATCAAACCTGCCAGAAATGGCCGATCCGCTGGCACGTGACTGGAGCAACCGATGCCGAAATTTCGCTTCGAGTTTATCGAAGGCATGTCGCAGCCAGCAATCTTTGCCGATATGGCTGATCGAGACGAGGCTATCAGAGAGGCCAAGCGCGCTGCCAAGGAGGCCATGCTCGACGGAATTGTCGATGGCGTGGACCCGACCAGTTGGGTGACGAAGGTTTATGATGAGGCAGGCTATCTCGTCGCTACTCTCGGATTCCAGGATCTGGTCGCCGCGCCCAAGGATACGGAAGAGCTCAAGGAAACAGAGGAGCCTGGCGTCTTGCGATCGGGTTGAAGCCTGATTTCTACGCTGTTGCCATCGAGTCAGATGTCCCGAGACCGCCCTTTGAACATCGCACGAACGAAATCGTTCGCCGTTAACGCGCCGCACTATGCACAACAGCCACGTCAGCCGACCGACCGCCGAGACCGAAGATGTCCTGATCGTTGGAGGCGGGCCGGCGGGATTGACCGCCGCTCAATATCTTGCGCGTTTTCGCCATCGCGTGCTGGTGATCGATGCCGGCGATCCTCGTGCCGCCTTGATCCCAACGAGCCATAACTGTCCTGGCTTTCCCGAAGGGATAAGTGGAGCCGATATTCTGGATCGCCTTCGACGTCACGCCACCTTGTATGGAGCCACTCTGGTTGAGGGGCAGGTCTACTCCCTCGCCCCTGCCTATCGGGGGTTCGTCGCTGAGACCTCGATCGGCGCAATCCGGACACGCAAGGTGTTTATGGCGACAGGGATCACCGACACGACACCTGTCATTCCGCGTCTACGCGAAGCAATTGCCGCAGGTGTGGTTCGACTCTGCCCTGTATGCGACGGGTATGAGGCGATCGACCAGAAGATTGCGGTCGTCGGGCACGACGAGAGAGCCTTTAAAGAGGCTATTTTCCTCAGTCGGTTTACACCACTTATAACGGTGCTTGGAAGCGACGCATCCGACTTTTCGCCCAGCACTCGTCGTGCCGCGAGGGCAAGAGGCATAGTCATCGGTGACGCTCTCGACACACTCTGCCCGACAGCAGACGGTTGCGAGGCGATTTTGAAAGATGGGACGTCATCCCGCTTCGATGCCATTTATCTGGCACTGGGGTGCAAGGTACATTCTCAACTCGCCGAGGTGGTAGGCGCAAGATGTTGTGAAGAGGGCTATGTCACAGTCGACGAGCATCAGCAGACTTCCATCCAAGGCATGTACGCCATTGGTGACGTTGTCAAAGCGTTGAACCAGATAGCCGTCGCTTTTGGACAGGCTGCCATTGCCGCGTCGCATGCCCATAGAGAGCTTGAGAGCGCCGAGCGGACTGGATTTGCGGATCAGCCTTCTCAACGAACATGAAGACCACGCGGCTGATCGAGCTCTTGGCTGCCTTGATGGCGCGTGCCAACATCTCGACGGCCGACAAGGAGTTGCCGTAACTGGCCGAGAATGTCGATCCCGAAAGGTCATGATACTCCCACCGACAGTTTACAGCCGCGGAACATTCCCTGCGGTAAGAGGTTTGGCTGCAGGCCTACAATCCTTTCTCATTGTCTGGGCCTCGAGGCTGTCGATGCAGCTTCGGCCCGTCTCGGCTTTGTCTGGGGCGGGCTTTCGTGGCTCTGGCAACTCGGCGCGCCAAGCCATTCTTTCTGTCCAAGATCATAACTGCCATTCTCAACTTTAAACGCACAGCAAGCCCAGAAATTCCCGTCAAGGAAGAGGCTTTCCGGATATGGTTGAAGGAGATCACACGTAGACCGGTAAAAGGCCGTTGCTGGCTCGGGCTGGGCCTTTTTGTTTAGTGTCCGAAAAACGCGCGGAACATTCTTTCTTGTCTAGCGTTAGCGCGCGCCGGACGACCCGTTCTGCGATCTCTTGCTGGCCGGCGTCAGAGGCTGCAACCACAGCTTCAGCCCGCCTCGGCCCCCTCTAGAGACGGTGGCGCACGGGAGCTGAGATGCGATGCATAGAGACGCCTTCACCCCATCAGAACTTGCCCTGCTCAGTCGCGTCTTTGCACGCAGCAAAATTAAAAACGAAACCGCAACAGAGGGAACGGCGCGCATCACGCATTCTGGCTTACTACCAGGCGGGAATCACGGATGAGGATGAGCTGGAACAGCTTTCTCGCCAACCGCTGGGAAGGTGACGACTAGTCTTCCTTCTTCAGAGCTTCCGCCTCGTCTTTGAGCTTCGGCCAATCGGCTCCATGCTTGCGAAGCAGCGTTCGGGCCTGCTCGGGGTCAATTTCCGTGACCTCGACAAGATGTTCGACCTCAAGCTCCTGGCCTTTCGCAACCCGGCTTGCTTCATTCGCTTTTCTTTGCACGTCGACACCCACCCACTGCTGAGACAACATGAACGAGCGCTGAGAATGCGCGTTCCAGAACTTCATACAAAAATACGCGACACCGATAAAAAATCGGTTGGATGGGCCATGTATGAGACTGTGAATTGCCGATTTCTTCGTGTGGGAGAACCCGAACTTGTTCGTCGGTCGAAATGGCGGCGTCTTCGGGCGATAGTCCGATCACGCGGCGTTCCTCGCCGCTCATGCCATTCGATGTGCCGGCACTCGGCAGCATTCTGACGTAGCAAGTCAGGCACGTTATCTCATCAACTTGATCTGAAGCGAGATGCTCAGCCGCAGAATCCTGTCGCCGTTTTCGTTCCGCACTTCAACAAATACTTGCTGCCCGTCCACCTCGGTAAGCACATCTCTCGTAAGGTCGATAAGGCCCTCGAAGCCCGCGCGGCGCACCTCCTCCAGACCGGCACATTCGATGCCGATTTCGTCCTCGATGACCACATCGTGATCGCCACTATCAAAGAAAAATCGTGCCATCCGAGAGCTTCCGTCACCACTAAGCTGCGGGGGTCCTTTGGTGCAGGTAGGTCGTGTCGAAATCACCTGCACGAGTGAGGCCGGGCCAATCAAGAGCATGCACTCTTGACCCCGTCGTGGCGATGAGGCCCCTACGTCGAAGTTCCTGAAGCATTCGGTTGACGTGGACTGTAGACAAGCCCAATGCATCGCCAAGTGCTGCCTGGGTAATCGGAAGATCCGCGACGTGATCCTGAATGCGTCCAACCGAGCGCAAGCGAAAGATCAGTTCGCACAAGATGTGAGCCATGCGCGTGTATGCCTCGCGTCTTCCCACATTCGTTACCCATTCTCTGTAAATCGCTGCATCGATCAGCGTCGACCGCCAAAAAGCCGTCGCGATTCGAGGATGCTGTTCGCAAATGGTGCGAAGAGCGTCATGTCGCATGAAGCCGAGTCTGGCTGCTGTCAGGGTCGTAAAATTGCAATCCATGACCGACAGATGCAGTCCGTGCAGATCGGGAATATCTCCAGCCACAAAGAAGGATGTAATCTGCCGTTTGCCATCGCCGGTAAGTTTGGTTGAACCGAGCAGGCCATCCAAAACCACGAACGAATTGACAGGGCGGTCACCCTCACGCACCAGGTCGTAGTTGGCCAAAAAATCCTTCTCCTGAATCTGGATGCCTTTCAAAACCTCGATATCGCCCTCTCGGAGATCCGAGATGCTCTGGAGCTTGCGAATAAGGACATCCAAGGATGAGGTGGGTGACAAATTGGCTACCTAGCTGATGTTGATTATCGAACTTGCATTCGCTTCAAAAGTTCCGAGTAGCCGTAAAGAGGCGCCGGACTGATGGTCGGCAGTTGGGAACTCAAGACGCGAACGCACCCAGGACCTTGGCCGGGACCTCAGTGCCCAGCGCCAGAGGGTTGAGGCCCCGTTCGGTTGCTCGCTTGGGGTGCGGCAACGCTCCCGACGTGAATATGCCGCACCCTTAAGGGAGCCGCCCGAGCCGCGCATTAACCTATGACATAGGCTGGGTTCGAATTTTTGACGTCACATCAGGGGCTCCAGCTCCGTTGAGCCCGCCAGAATTCCGCACAAGCCACAAGAAAGAAAGCGGCAGGCGAGAAAGGGGTGATAATCCCTTAGCCATCTCGCGTTTGGCTTGCGATTGACACGCACCCAAACCGAGGCAACGCGGTATGTGATTATGCGGTAGCCGAAGGGAGATAGCGAATGAAGAAGACCTATCAGGAGGCTCATTTTGACAAGCGTGAGCGACTGTCGGCGGTGAGGGCTTCGCCCAGCTCATCGCCCCTCAGCTCGGGGCCGACTGACTAAAGGCGGCACTAATTGGTACTACAAAAGGAAGCTTGTTGGGGCCGGCCCTTCTCCAAGTTGCCTGTCTCTCAAGGCCCCTGCCTCCCGGTAGCGGGCTTTTGCATTGCTGGTTCCCCGGAAGAGCCGGGAAGTCCGCCACATTGCGTGGAACATGCCGTATCGCGGGGAACATTTTAGCAAACTGTAAATTCAACGGTCTTCTGGTAGGAGGCCAATGTGTCCCGGCGAAGCGTCGACAAAGACCGATTGGAGCGCGCAGACCGTGAGGCAAAGATTGCTAACGCGGCCGAGAGAGAGGCGCGAGATACAAAAACTGCGCGACTTCGAGAACAACGCTTTGCTGCCGAAGCCAAGGCTTCGCAATCATTCAAGAAAGGTCGATCCAAGGCCTAGGTCGCTTACCCGCTGACGCTCGCCCCGACGCGCGCAAGTGGTGCGGGCCCGTCCAAACGTGAGGTGCGTGCGATTGCGAATTTTTCTTGGAACCGTCTTTTCGCAGCGAAGTTCGGTACCGAAGGGACATTCCAATATGGAGTTGATCATGAAACAGGTTCTTTTGGCTTCAGCCATTATGGTACTGTCAACTGGCCTCGCTGTTGCGCAATCGACCACCACGACCACAGGCGGATCGTCGACCTCGACGACCCAGACAATGCCGAGCACTACGACCGATCAGGGAACGGATTCGACCACCACGAGTGGAACGAACTCTAACTCGAACTCCGCCAAGGACTGCGCTCCAGGTCAACAAACTGGCAGCGCCAAGCAGGCCGCGCCAGGTCAACAGGATACCGATGCTAACTCGGCTGCTCCTGGCCAGATGAAAAAGACCACGGAAGGCTGCTGACGTGTCTTGGAACTGTTGCCCTGTTCCAGATTGATGCAAAGGGGTCGACTCTCAGGGTGTAGCCGCTCTCGAACGCCCGTCGTGCTAGGTCGGCACGGGGGGTCGATACCAGACCAAGGTCTTGTCGTTTCGCGGCGAGTCGCCCGCGAGGTGTGCCGTGTTGGTTCACCCCAGGTGGCACCTGCTTTGCACCGCCCGCGACAGCAGGGGAAACCAACACCCCAGCGAGTCCCATTATCCCAGGGACGGCCCGCCGCTGCCGCTAATGGGACGGCGGGCTTTTTTCTTATTCCATGAAACGAAAGGTCATTCCGTAAGTTGGCTTCCCAAGGAGGAACCAATGAAAAAGGATGGCGACGGCCGTGTGAAGAAGGGCAATGAGCAATTGCTTGCCCGACGTTTGTCTGAAGAAGTCGGCATTTCGGAGCCGGATGCGCGCGGTCTGATCAAGCTTATCGGCACGGATTGGAATTCGCTGCTTCGTGAAGCCCGATTTTTGAAAGAGCGGCATTAGAATGCTCCTGCCTGTCGTGACTAAATTATTATTCAATCGACTCTCGCCAATATGAGCGTAGTCTACTCTCATCGGCGGTAGTTTCAGGGCACCGCCGGCTGTGAGCGAAGAACATGCTTCCGCCCCAACGGAGGAAGCCATGACCGCTCCCGCTACCATCGGCGTTGCAAATCCCGAAGAACTCGCCCTCCTACAGCAGGTGTTTCAGCGGGCCTGCAAAGAGCGTGCGCTAGCAGAAGGCAGCGTCGAGGCCGAGGCACTGAGCGCCCGTCTGATGTGGCTGTTCCAGCACTCCGGAGCCTACTTCGATGAAGCTACTTTCGAAGAGATGCTGCGGGGTGAAGGCTGATGAGCCGCGCACCTTATCTGGACCGCCTGGATGATCTTATTCGCCAGCACAAGGAGCTTTCTGCGCAAGGGGAGATCCTGCGGGCGGAATGTCGACTGAGTTGCTATGTCTTGGAGGAATCGGCCGATGACCTACGGGGAATAGTTGGCAGGGCTTGGGACGCCAGAGTAGCACGGCTTCGCCGTGATACTATTCGGTCCGGGAACGTGATTACCGTTGCAACTCGGGTATAAATTGCGCCATGTTCACAACAAGTCCTCCAGGCTTAATTGTAGCATTCCCCTTATGCCGGTAGCGTATGCGTCAGGTCATTCGGCCCACGCTTGTGTCCAGTTAAGGTCGGCACGGTCACTCAACCCGAGCTTGGTCCGCTTGATCCTGCCGACTCCCTTACGCGAACGCTTTTTGTCGCACTGAGCCAGAGCTCCGATGCATTTGAAGCACCCTTGAGCACCTCGTGTGCTTGTGAAAGCAACGTCTGCTCCTGCGATCGGGTGGAAAGACGCCGGCGCACGTCGCGGAACAGAACCGTGTGCCTGACGTTGTGCCGAGATCGAGGTCTAGGAGAAACGGCATGGTTGCGCCACGCGCTGTGTGGAAGGGCTTTCTGAGGGTCGGTTCCGTGTCATGCGGGGTGAAGATAGTTGGTGCCACAAGTGAGGCATCCAAGATCCACTTCAAGATTTTGAACCGCAAGGACGGTTTACCCGTCAAAAGCGCTTATGTCGATGAAGAGACCGGCGATGTTGTCGAAGCCGAGGATCAGATCAAAGGGTATGAGGCGGACAAGGGTGATTTCATTCACGTCGAGCCGGACGAGATAAAGAAACTGAAACTGACGTCGCAGCATACACTTGACATCGATTCCTTCGTTCCGGTTGCCGAAATCGACACACGCTTTCTGGAGAAGCCATACTACTTGATCCCGGCAGACGGTGCCTCTCTGGAGGCCTTTGCCGTCCTGCGCGATGCGATGGCCAAGAAGCGCGTTGCGGCACGCTCCTGCGTCGTACTTTATCAGCGCGGGCGCGAAGTATTGATACAGCCCCTTGGAAAAGGGATGTTGCTGACCGAGCTACGGACCCACAATGAGATGACATCGGAAGACACCGTCTTCAATGACGTGAAAAGCCCAAAATACGATGCGGATCTGCTCGAAATCGCGGGGCTTCTCATCGACAAGAAAGTAACAAAGTTCGATCCTTCGAAATTCGAGGACACCTACGAGGATGCGTTGATTGCCATGATCGACGCCAAGCGCAAGGGCAAAAAACCGCCGAAACCAGCGCCGAAACCCAAGGAGAACGTGGTCGACCTGGCCTCGGTTCTCCGAAAGAGCCTCGCCAAGGAAGGCATCGGCCAAGACCGGCCAAAGGCCAAGAGCCGCAAATCAGCATAGTCAAAGATAGCGATCACCAACGCGGCGGTGCTGAAAAGAACCAGTGCAATTGCAGTGCTAGGTTAGAAGCGTACTGGGTGTGAGCAAAGTTCATGTTGGCGCCGAAGCGATGCGCGATAAAGAGGCGCAGGCCCAACGGCCGCTGGATCTTCAGGCCGTGAGCCCAGCCTCACGCCTCAAACGTTGAAGCCGTTCGCTCGGCACTCGACGCCGTGCATGCTGCCCGTCGGAGGCGTGAGCGTTGACCGCGCCTTCATCTACAGTGACTGGCAAAGGTACGATCGTCACAGCCGGCACCATATCCCTCCATAGAGCTTGCGGCTTGCTCGGGACTGCGACTGATTCATGCCGATCGTCGGTGCGTTGCGATGGCACTTGGTAGGAAGGGTCTGCCCTGATCACCGGCTCCAGATCGTGGGGGAAGTTCGGCGCATGGACGGGCAGTGCTTCGGCCGAATTTTCGCCCTTTTGAGTGATGGCCGGAAGCATTTCAGCGATCTCGATCAGGATATCTTTGACCAGATGTCTCATCTGTGCGCCCGCCCGCTGCGGCCATTGCTATGGCGATCAAACTTGCTGAGGCAACCAATGTTCCCGCTTGAAGCGAATGACGGGCTTTACCGGGAAAGATCGGCGGAGCGGCTCCTGAGATACTCCAGGCGACGTCGCTGCGATCCTCTCGCCTGGCATGATCGATGTCGGAAAGTCGAATTTGAACGTACTGTTCCTTGCCTTCGTCGGAGCGGTGGATGATCCGATGACGGCTGTGTGCCTCGCCCCCCGACTTCCCTTGCCAGCTTCTTCCCTGGCTGCTGTCTGGCCTCCGGTGGGTTCGATCGGGAACAAAGGCTCGACCATCCGGTTTGGTACCATCCCGTTAAGCACAAGACTAATGTGCAGCCTGACGGATGAGAGACGGCTGCCGGATTGCTATGGCTGTTCCCGATCTGCATTCGGCAGCCGAGATTGAGCCCAAATGCCCTAAGGAGACTTCGCATGAGCGAAGCAGGACACAGCGCAGGCAATGAGGTGACTTCGATTGCGGGCACGTCGCCGTTCGCCAGTTTTTTCATGGCTGGCTTCGAGTGCTCGTCGCACCGGCGCAAGGACGGCGTTCGCCTCGATCTTATCCGCGCGACGTCGCATTATTTGCATGCCCTGGGCGACTACCGCAGTTGCGCCGAACTCGGTCTTCGTACCATCCGCGACGGCTTGCGCTGGCACCTCATCGAAACCGCTCCTGGAACCTATGACTGGTCAAGCTGGACGCCGATGGTCGAAGCAGCGCAATCGGCAGGTGTCCGGATCATCTGGGACATCTTCCACTACGGATCTCCCGACCATGTTGATCAGGGATCGATGCATTTCATCGATGCCTATGCCTCGTTCGCCGCGGAAGCTGTGAGGGTTCATCGTTCAATCGCCGGTACAGCGCCTCTGTTGTGCCCGATCAACGAAATTTCGTTTTTCGCCTGGGCTGTTGAGGTCGGCTATTTCCCCCGCGTCGGCCCGAAGAGGCGGGGATGGTTCAAGCGGCACCTCGTGAAAGCAGCAATAGCCGGCGTTCGCGCGATGCGGGAGGTCGATCCCGCTTGCAGATTTGTCTGGGCCGAGCCGCTTATCCACATCGCTCCTCGCGACCGGACCCGCACCGAACGGCGCCGGGCCGAAAATGCCCGTCAGGGACAGTTCGAAGCTTACGACATGCTGCTGGGCCGGGCCGAACCTGAGCTGGGTGGGAGCGAAGATGTCGTCGACGTCGTTGGCTTGAATTTTTATCCACACAATCAGTGGTACCTAAACGGGCCGACGATTCCGATGGGGCATCACGAGTACCGTGCCCTATCGGAGATGCTGATCGAAGTCGCGCATCGATACAGCAAGCCTATGTTCATCGCCGAGACCGGCTCCGAGGGGTCTGGCGGGCCGGCTTGGCTCCACTATGTCTGCGACGAGGTGCGTGCCGCAGAAAGCCTCAAAGCCCCGATCGAAGGTATTTGCCTTTACCCGGTAACCGCCTATCCGGGCTGGGACAATTCGCGGCATGCGGAGGTGGGATTGTTTTCAGTCGTCCAGGCGGACGGCAGCCGACACGTCCACAAGCCCGTCGCGGACGAATTGGCCCGCCAGCAAGCTTTGTTCGCGGCGAACCCGACGCGTTAAATACATGAGCTGCACGAGGGACTGCGCGAGCGCCTGTCGGCCCCGCGCCGATGCTCCCGGGTCCAGGTGGGGGAGCTACAGCGCCCCTTCGGCCAACGACGCATTCCCCACGCCCGCCCATTCCGGGACGCTCTTTTGAATGCGTGCGAAGGTTGCCAGGGCCTGCCCGACCACCTGATCCATGTTGTAGTAGCGGTAGGTTGCCAGGCGGCCGACAAACCACACGTCGGGACAGGTTGCGGCGAGCGCTTCGTAGCGCTTGTAGAGCTCTTCGTTTTCGGCCCGCGGCACCGGATAGTACGGGTCCCCGATATCGGTGGGATATTCGTATGTCAGGCTGGTCCGCACGCTCCGTTGGCCGGTCAAATGTTTGTATTCGGTGATGCGGGTGTAATCTTCCGTCTGGGGGTAGTTGACGACGGCAACCGGCTGAAACTGCTCTTGGTCGAGTGTGACGTGCTCGAAACGGAGCGAACGATAAGGAAGACGCCCTAGCTGCCAGCCGAAATATTCGTCGATCGGGCCGGTATAGATCAGGCGGTTGAAGGGTATCTTGTCACGAATTTCGCGGAAGTCGGTCTGCAGCATGACCTTGATGTTCGGGTGACCGAGCATGCGCTCGAACATCCTCGTGTATCCACCGGCAGGCATCTTCTGGAAGCTGTCGCTGAAATAGCGATCATCGCGGTTGGTCCTGGTCGGCACTCGTGCCGTCACTGATTTGCTCAGCTGGTTCGGATCGACGCCCCATTGCTTCCTTGTATAACCACGGAAGAACTTCTCGTAGAGCTCGCGTCCCACGGTGCTGACGACAACATCCTCGGCCGTTCGCACGTCCTCTACCGTCTCGCGCCGCGATGCGAAGAACTCCTCCAACTGTGCGGAATTCAACTCGAGGCCATAAAGGCGGTTTATCGTGTCGAGATTGATCGGGATGGGAAGCAGTTTCCCGTCAACCGCCGCCAGAACCCTGTGCTCGTATGTGCGCCATTGGGTGAACTGCGAGAGGTAGTCCACGATCGACTGGCTGTTGGTGTGAAAAATATGGGGCCCGTAACGATGGATGAGGATGCCGGCTTCATTGTAGCAATCGTAGGCGTTGCCGCCGACATGGCTGCGGCGGTCGACCAGGAGAACGCTTTCATGACGCTGGGAGGCTATCCTTTCAGCAAGCACGCTGCCGGCAAACCCCGCGCCCACGATCAGCCAATCGAACATGGCTATGCGCTCCTGCGGAGCGGGACGACCTTCTTGCGTCGGTAGGCGCCCTCAATGTGAGCGGCCATGGCCTTCCATGTTCTTTCCCACGACATGTCAGCCAGATAGGCATCGACTTGCGGCAGCAGCATCTCGCGCGGTCGCAAAAGCAGGGAGCGCAGCTTGCTGTCCAAGTCGTCAATGTCGGCGATCTCCACCAGCCCAGCAGCGCCGTAGCTGCGCACAACGTCAACGATTGCCGTCGAGATCACCGGCAGGCCCGCCGCCAGAAACTCTGGCGTCTTGGTTGGGCTGATGAACCGGGTCGCTTCGTTGAGCGCAAACGGCATCCACCCGGCATCCCAATGGCGCAGATAATCGGGCAGGTCGCAGTAGGCCTTCGCGCCCAACCAATGCAGATTGTCGGCCTTCGGCAGGATTGCAGGATCGATTTTGACAACGGGGCCGATCATGACGAAATGCACGTCCGGCATGGTCCGCGCCGCTAGCGCCACGAGGTCGACGTCCAGCCGCTCGTCGATGACGCCGAAATACCCCACCCTCGGGTGAGGAATGCCGGCCTGATCGATGGGGTCCTTTCCTGGCAGCCTTGCCTTGTGAAAGTGTTTGACATCGATGCTGCTCGGAAAGGGGTAAATGGCCTGATGCAGGCGGCGCTTGGTCTCGAACAGGCTCAGGCCACCGGTGAAAACGAGATCGGCGCGGCGCAGAAGTTCCTTTTCCATCTGCGCCAGTTCGGGCGGTGCATTCTTGAAGGCGGAGAGTTCGTCCATGCAGTCGTAGACGCATATGTCTGGGTCAAGGAACTCCGTGAAGCGAAGAGCCATCGGCGTGTAGTACCAGGCGATCAGCCGGCTGTGCGGCATAGAAGCTATGATCTGCTGAACAAATCTCCGCTGGACGGCATCTGATTTCGCGGCCGACGCGCCGAGCGGAAGCACTGGTGTCACAATTAGAATGTTTGGCGACGCCTCGCTCGTCCGCATCAGCGGCTGTGGCAGTTCTTCAAAAACAGGCTCTTCAAAGTAGATCACTCTCTGCTTCATGGATGCAAGAGTGAGGATATGCTGCGGCCGTTGATGAACGAAATTCCATCGCAAATGGGAGAAGCAAACCAGTAGATTTTCCCTGCCAACGTGTTTACTGGCGGATACCCTGCCCAAGGCTGCTTCCATTGAGATGTTCCTTCTCGTAATCTTTGGTTTATGTTACGACTAACATTTGTTAATAGCGGGTCGAGGAGAAATAGACTTCGATGCCAGCTCCTAACTTTCCCGCGCGTGAGTTGTTCCAAGGTGAAGTGAAGTGCTCTCAGTCACCGCTCGGATGACGAATGCGACGACATTTCCGCGGAGCTGAGAACGGCCACCACGCGTCGCCGGGCTTTGAAAGCGTGAGCGACGGGGGAATGTCGGTGGAGAACTGACCTGCCGTATTTGCGTTTAAGTCGCTGGTTATAAAATGTGCAGGACATCAAGTTGATTCGCCCGCATCACTGGCGAGTCCGTGCCAGGCGAATTCCGGGGCTGATATGAAGATCGACTTTTCAACCAATGTTTTTCCGCTGTTTCATCCGCAAAGCGTGGATGATCTCAAAGACCCTTGCCCCGTCTTTGATGGCAGCCTGTGGCACGTCTTCGGCTCGAGCGGCACGGTGACCAGCGAGACGTGGAGGATCCTGCATGCCACGGCGCCGGAACTTTATGGGCCGTGGACCGAGCATCAGTCGATCGAGCTTCCTATCAATGGGAGTGGTGTTGCGGCTCCGGGGGTCATTCACGAAAGTGGCGTCTTTCACATGTTCATCCAGACCGAGTTCATGAAGTCTGGTGGCCGCTGCGAGCATGCGGTTTCCAATGACGGGTTCCATTGGGTGGTTCTTAGCCCGGCAATCCTCGCCATCCCGGACACGGAGGAAGATGGCATT
The DNA here is from genome assembly GCF_003998335.1 of Mesorhizobium sp. M7A.F.Ca.CA.002.05.1.1. Taxonomy (NCBI): domain Bacteria; kingdom Pseudomonadati; phylum Pseudomonadota; class Alphaproteobacteria; order Hyphomicrobiales; family Phyllobacteriaceae; genus Mesorhizobium; species Mesorhizobium sp. M7A.F.Ca.CA.002.05.1.1. Next base: position 31,080 of record NZ_RZQI01000002.1, read on the forward strand.
TACGATCCGCATCCCGCAGTTATTGGCGGCAAGCGCTACCTCGTCTATTCCGCCATGCCAAAATTCACCAGGGTGCCACAGCCCGACATCTATCTCGCGCGTAGCCAATCCGATTCATGGTTCGGCCCTTGGAAGCGGATCGGCAAGATCCTCGACCATAATGAAGTTCCTCACCACAACACGAGAGAGGATCCCGACTACGAATGGGGGATAGAGGGCGCACAACTGGTCGAATTGCCGGATGGCCGCGTGCTTCTCAATGCCACTTGCTTTCTCCCGAATGGCCTTCGGGGAAACCGGCAACGCGTGTTTTTTGCCATCGCCGATGATGTTGCTGGACCCTATGTGTCGATGGGACCGGTGCTGGAACCAGGCCAGCCGGGAGAGAACGGCCACTCGACCGTGATGATCGAAGGGGGCCAACTTTCGCTGTTTTACCAAAGCCGGGTCGCCACGACCGATCATCGGTGGCGCTACGGCTTGGCCAGATGCGACGTCGCCCTGTTTTCCAAGGTTGCATGATTTAGGTGTTGCTCGGACGGAACAATCCGTCGGAGCGCGTGCACACGACACCATGCAGCAGTCGCTCGCGGCGTTCGAAGACATGGGCGAACTGAATATCTCTGCTCCTTCCCGCAGGAGAATGAAACATCAGCACGTATTCTATGCCTTCATCCTCGCTTCGTTGAAGGCGTCTAACAGCGCAGGGACGTGCCGGGCGTCCAGAGCGAGCAGATGATCGACAGGCGGACAGCCGAATAGACAAAGGTCAGCCAAAGCCGAGGCAACCGGCGGCCTTCCGCTCGACCCGTGCGCAGTCGGGAGCACAAGGTTTGTACTCGAGCCACTGAAGCTCCGCACGAGGGGCAGCTCAGCTCATTCCTGATTGTTGCGTGCCTGACGAGCTCTCCGTTTCAGCCTGATCATAAATGCTTTCACCTAGTGGAACATCGGAGGTTCCACGAAGTTGGGAAGCCACGGAGGACGTGCACATGAACAGTGTCATCTATCTTATCGGCCTTATCGTTGTCGTGCTCGCGGTCCTCTCCTTCCTCGGTCTTCACTAGGTGGCCCATGCAGCATGAGAACGATCAGGGCGGACAGCCCACCGATTTCGACAAGGCGAAAAGCGACGTTTCCGACAGGCTTCGCCAGGAACAAGAACGTGCCAGCGAGCTGCTTCACGACGCGCGTGACACGGTGACCCGTAAGGCTGGCGATTATGCATCTGAAGCCAGGGATGCGATTTCCGACAAGGCGGAGGAAGCTCAGCGCGACATCGGATCGAGTCTGGCGGCGCTGGGCGGCGCACTGCGCGCGGCCAGTGACCATCTGGCCAACAACGATGAAAGGAACGCATCGAAGTTCGCATTGGATGCCGCCGGTGGCTTGGAGCGGCTTTCATCGTCATTGAAACAGAAACCGTTCGGCCAGGTCCTGGAGGACGTGCAGTCCTTTGGCCGGCAAAATCCCGGTGTCCTGCTTGCCGGATCGGTATTGGCCGGATTGGCTCTCGGGCGGTTCATCAAGGCTTCTCCGCCGGCGGGTCCAGAATTCCAGGATGCTGCGGGAGACCTCAAATCACACACCGATCAGGCACAGGGTTGGTCCGTTGATCGTTCGCAGGATTCGGGCCTCGTCGGCGATGATGGGGCCACGCAGAACGCGGAGCAGGACAGATGAACACCCAGGACAATCCCAGCCTTACCGGACTGATCACCGACTTGGCCCAGAATGTCACCACTGGTGCAAACCGAGGCAAGGCTGTTTCGGGCGGAGCTCTCTGAAAAGCTTGCCAAAGCCGGAGCAGGTGCCGCGGAAGTACTGGGCGGCGCGATTTGCCTGCTCGCCGCGCTATTGGTGTTGCTGCAGGCACTCGTTATCGCACTGACGCGGGCAGGGCTAGGCGCGGGGTGGTCTTCCCTGCTGGTCGGTGTGGTCGTGGCGGTCCTCGGCGTCATCCTGCTGCGGACCGGGATGGCCAGCATGGCGCCTTCGGAACTTACCCCCGACCGGACCCAGGAACAGCTTAAGCGCGACGCGAGCGTGATCAAGGAACAGGTGAGATGAAAGAGAAATCCGCAGCCGAACTTGAACGCGAGGCCGAGGCAGCCCGCGCCCGGGTGATGGAGACCGCCGAATCCATTCGAGGCAAGATGACGCCCGGACAATTGCTGGATGAGTTCACCGGGCTGTTCTCGGGAGGGGAGAGCTCGGCCATGCTCAGCAATCTCAGAACGCAGGTCCGAGACAATCCTTTGCCGGTCACCATGGTGGGCGCAGGTCTGGCTTGGCTGATGTTCGGCAGCGGTACCTCAAACACCCCCCACGGTTCGGCTGGATACTCCATGCCTTCGGCGCCGGGACGACATGATGACGGGGAGCGTGGAGGCCTTGGCAGCACGCTTTCCGATGCCGCCACATCGTTGTCGTCGGCTGCTACCAGCGTCAGCGATACCGTTTCGAGCGCGGCAAGCAACGCCGCCGAGGGTTTGACGGGCAGCACGGCCACTGCAAGATCGGTGACCGGCGAGATGGCGGCGAAAACCACCCGCTCTGCCCAAGAACTGTTTGAGAACCAACCCTTGGCCGTAGCGGCCGCCGGTCTCGCCATCGGCGCCGCCATAGGTGCAATGCTGCCCCATACCGCAACGGAGGATGAGCAACTAGGCGCCTATGGCGACAAGCTTCGCGACACCGCCGAAACCATGCTCGACAGGGGTCTGGATGAAGCCAAGCAGGTCGCCGCCGACGCCTATGAGACC
>NZ_RZQI01000301.1:0-1235 GCF_003998335.1 Mesorhizobium sp. M7A.F.Ca.CA.002.05.1.1
TCTACAGGGCGCGCGCGGCGATCACCCGCAGGCTCATCGAACGCCACGGCTTCACCATCGTCGCGGTCGAGGCGGACTGGCCCGACGCAGCGGCGATCGACCGCTATGTTCGCCATCGTCGGCCGCGAACCGGCACTGGCGCGCCATTCCAGCGATTTCCGACCTGGATGTGGCGCAACACCGATGTCGCGGCCTTCACCGACTGGATGCGCCGTCACAACGAGAAGCTAGAGCCTTCGGCGCAAGCAGGGTTCTACGGCCTCGACATCTACAATATGAGCGGTTCCATCGGCGCGGTCCTCGATTATCTCGACCGGGTCGATCCCCCGGCAGCCAAGATCGCGCGCGAACGCTATGGCTGCCTGACGCCCTGGCAACACGATCCGTCCACCTACGGCCGCGCGGTGCTCACCGCCGGCTATCAAAAATGCGAGAAAGCGGTGCTGGAACAATGCCGGGACTTGCTCGCCAAACAGCTCGAATATGCAAAAAGGGACGGCACCGACTTTCTCGACGCCAGTCAGAATGCCCGGCTGATCGCGTCCGCCGAACACTATTACCGGATCATGTACTATGGCGGCGCGGAGTCCTGGAACCTGCGCGACACGCACATGTTCGAAACGTTGGAACATTTGCTGCATGCCGGCGGCCCCAACGCCAAGGCCGTGGTGTGGGCGCACAATTCCCATATCGGCGATGCCCGCTTTACCGAGATGGGCGTCGTCAGGGACGAACTGAACATCGGCCAGCTCTGCCGGCAGCGTTTCGGGGATGAGGCAGCGCTGATCGGTATGGGCACGCATTCCGGCACTGTAGCGGCCGCCAGCGACTGGGACGGCAAAATGGAGGTGAAGCAAATCCGCGCGTCGCACGCCGACAGCTACGAACGGCTTTGCCACGATTCCCTTGTGTCGCGGTTCCTGCTCGACCTCGGGCGCGACACAACGCTGCGTGAGCGGCTGCTGGAACGCAGGCTGGAGCGATTCATCGGGGTGATCTACCGGCCGGAAACCGAGCTGGGCAGCCACTATGCGGACGCTTCCCTGCCCCGGCAGTTCGACGCGTTCCTATGGTTCGACAAAACCGCGGCAGTGACGCCGCTTGGCCCGGAGCATGCAAGAACCGGCGTTCCCGACACCTACCCGTTCGGGCTTTAGCCGGCGCGCGGCGAACCAATGAAGAAGCTGAGGCGTGGAACCGGAACGAACTATCCGGTCTGCGATTTCAAAACTGCA
>NZ_RZQI01000301.1:1245-6398 GCF_003998335.1 Mesorhizobium sp. M7A.F.Ca.CA.002.05.1.1
GGAACGATCAAGGAAGGCGAAGAGTTCGAGCTTGAAGGCGAGAATACGGTCGAAGGTGACGTCGAAAACGACACGACCGCCGCTGGCGGGATCGATCCAAGACAAAAGATGCGGACCAACAAATAGCTGCCCTGCGCGTCGCTGCGATCAACTTCGCCGGAAGGAGTGAACCATGCCACTTGCCCTTAGCAGTGCCGCCTTTGCCGAAGGCGGACAAATTCCCGAAAGATACACACGAGACGGCAAAAACGTATCGCCGCCGCTGAAATGGTCTGGAGTGCCGGACGAAGCAAAGAGTCTCGTTCTCGTCGTTCAGGATCCTGACGCGCCGAGCGGAACGTTTGGTCATTGGGCGGTGTTCAACATCTCCCCGGACACGAGGGAACTTCCCGAGGCCGAAAGCGGCAAGCCGGGTCCGGGCGCCCTCAGGCAAGCAACGAATGATTTTGGCAACGCCTATTACGACGGCCCTGAACCGCCGGTCGGACATGGCGTTCACCATTACCATTTCCGGCTGGCCGCGCTCGACACGCCGAGCCTTGCCATTCCAGCGAGCGTGGGCATCGAGCGCATCTGGCGGGAGGCGCAGAAACATTCGCTTGAGCAGGCTGAACTCATCGGAACCTACGAACGCAATTCGTAAGTTAATGACCAGGGGCGACCGAGGTGGCCTGCTGCACGGAACGGTTCTCCTCCTCGCCGGTTGTCTGGGAAAGGAGATGCCGCCATGTTTGGAGATATCATGTGGTTGGTCGTCGTTGCCGGCGGCCCATTGCTGCTGATCGTGCTGATGGCCTATGCCGTTATCGCACGCCGTCGGCGTGGACCCGCCGAACAACGGGAGAGCGACCGGGCGACCAACCGGCTGTACCAGGACAAGCGTTGATCCGCGTCGGCAAGACAATCCGATTGGCAAGACATCCAATCGGCAAGACAGGGGATCGTATGCCGCACCGAAGCGACGACGATCCCCAACTACGGTCAGCGCATTATCCTTTGCCGCAACCACGCAAAGAACCTGCCGCTGATGGCTGAGCGGACCCGCGTCGCAGCCCAGCGCGCTTTCATGGTTGAGCCGACGTGGCAATCGCAGACGATGTCGTGCAGCTGCCAGTCGTTCAGTTCGAAAAAGCGCCTTGCCTCACCGTATGTGTCGTCCTTTAAACCCGATGCGCGCAGCACTGGATCCTCGAAGGCGACCGAAATTGCCGTTCCCTCGCCCCGCATCAATGAACGTGCTTCAGGGTGCAGATGTTCGGTGCCTGCAAACGCCCCAAGGCATCGCTCGGGATTACGCTCCAGCAGTTCAGCCCAGCGCTCTATGCGCTGATTTCGTGTCATGGCGGAATAAGCAGCCGACGATTCAATCTTGGCGACGGCATGCAGTTGGTCGAGTGTTTGATGTTTCATGGCCAGCTCCTGTTGAGGCAGCGAAGCGCCCACGCCTTCAAGGGAATTACCGCGCGTTAATGCTTCGACAAGAGCGCCAGGCTGGAGAATTCGACACAACCGGATTGGGCCGGCGGGATCATAAACACGCCGGCTGCGTTCATCGACGGGGGCTGCTTGTGACAAGCCACTGATCCGCGACGGGATGCATCCATGTTCATCCAGCCAATCGACTATTTCCTTGCCGTCTGGTTCGCTCTTGCCGCCGCCTCGACGCTTTATGTCGGCTTCGATCAATACCGCAACAATCCCGAACCGGTGGTGATGAAATGGGGCTTCATCCTGGTGACCCTCTATATGGGTCCATTGGGGCTGCTGCTTTATGTGCTTGCAGACAAGGAGCCACGTCCAGGCGAGCATGAAGACTTCACCAGGCCGCTGTGGAAACAGGGGGTCGGCTCGACCATCCACTGCGTTGCCGGCGATGCGACCGGCATCATTCTCGCCGCAGTCATCACGGCAACGCTTGGCCTGCCGATGTGGCTCGACCTCATCGTCGAATATCTGGCGGGCTTTGCCTTCGGCCTGTTCATCTTCCAATCGCTGTTCATGAAATCGATGATGGGCGGCACCTACTGGGAGAACGTGCGCAAGAGCTTCTTGCCCGAGTTCATCTCGATGAATTTCATGATGGCCGGCATGGCGCCCGTCATGAGCTTTCTGATGATGGGACGCGACATGCGCGCCATGGAGCCGACCGAGCTTTTGTTCTGGGGCGTGATGTCGATCGGCGTCATCGCCGGCTTCACGCTCGCCTATCCGGCCAATGTCTGGCTGGTCGCGCGCGGGCTGAAGCACGGATTGATGACGCAGCGCCCGCAGGCGAACGAAACGAGCAGTGGAGAGCCGACCGCCCACCAACAGCACGCTACGCATCACCCCAACGCCGGCGACGATCGACGAAGCCGCAACACCTCCCACAAGTCCAAACGCAGCGGCCATCAGATGGAGACGGACGCTACGACGCCGCAGATTGCGGCCCTCGGTATTGTGTCGGTGTTGGCGTTGGCGATCGGCATGGCCGCGCCGGCGAACTGGCTGAACCTGACGCTTTCGGCGCGTGACGTCGGCGGCGCGATCATGCCGCAAGGCATGATCATGGGTCGCGACACGCCGGCGGAATCCATGCGTGACATGGCTGCAACCGATCCGCGTCGCGTTACCTCGTCCTATGGTCTTGCCGCCAAGGGCGACCAGGAACTGCCATTCCGTCTAGAGAACGGCGTCAAGGTGTTCGAGCTCAGACCATCGGTGGTCCGCTGGCAGATCCTGCCCAACGTCGCGGTCGACGCCTATGCCTACAATGGCCAGATTCCCGGTCCGCGCATCCACATTCGCCAGGGCGATAAGGTTCGCATCGACGTCACCAACGACCTGCCCGAGGAAACCACGGTGCATTGGCACGGCATGATCCTGCCGAACCAGATGGATGGACCTGCCGAGATCACCCAGCCGCCGATCGAGCCTGGACAATCCTATTCCTATGCGTTCACCGCGACCCAGCACGGGACCTACTTCTATCATCCGCATGCCAAGCCGGACCGCACCCAGGCGCTGGGGCTTTATGGGGCGCTGATTATCGATCCCGCCAATCCTGCCGACGAGGTTCCGGCTGACCACGACTATGTCATCGAACTTCAGGAATGGCTGGTGCGCGATGGGCTGACTTATCCGTCGATGCCCATGGAAGGCGGCATGCCGAACTTCTTCACCATCAACGGCAAAGCCTATCCCGCAACCGACACCATTCCTATGAAGGTGGGCGAGACGCTGAAGGTGCGTTTCATCGGCACCAACAACGGCTTCGTCCATCCAATGCATATCCATGGCGGACCCTTCGAGGTCGTCGCCCGTGACGGTGAGACGCTTTCTTCGTCGGCGCGCTTTCTGGCCGATACGATCAATGTCGGACCGGGACAGCGCTATGACGTCGTGTGGAAGGCGCTGCGTCCTGGCAAGTGGCTCATTCACTGCCACATCCCGCATCACACGACGAACAACAATGTCGAGGAGAAGGGCGGCGGCGGGCTGATGGTGGTCATCGAGGTCGGCTAGATCTGCCAACCCCTTGCGAATTTGCCGATGTCATCCGGAGGCCGCGTCGTTGCGCGCTACTTCTTGATAATGGTTCCGTTGCGCAAGTCGAATGCCTCGGTACCGCGAGCCTGGCGGTAGAAATCGTCCTGCAATTCGCCCCACTCGCCGAGAAAGGCGCCGCAATTGCTGCAATGAATTGGCGTCGATTCCTTGGCGTTGTCGGGAATGTCCATTTGGATAGTCCCACAAGCCTTGCAATCGAGTTTGTCGTCCAGCCGTCGTCCCATTTCCCAATAATTGCGCATTTTCGGCCATGAGCCAATTGTCGATTTCGTACCAAATCGCTTCAACCACCGGTGAGTCCTCCAGCCATGGCTCATCGGTCAATCGCGAGAGTCAAAAAGGACGGCCAGCCCCAGTTCCCGTGCCAGCTCGACGATCGTCTCCATCAACTCATCGTCTGTATCCTGCAAATAAGGCGCGTCCCTGCGAGCGGCCTCTATCGCCGCTTTGACCGAAACGATGTCGCCGTATCGCCCACTTCGAAGCTGCTCTGCCAGAAATGCCTTGGCGGTACCGACAGGTCTTATTGCCCATCTGGCGATGCTCATGCGGCTCCCTCCCATGGTCACCTCTGCTTTATTTTGATCCTCTCCAAGGTGCAGATCAATCGATGGTACGATTCCGTACGCAACCGCTCAGCCGGTTGGGAGACAGCCATATGACGTCGTCTGGGCCATGGTTCGTTCGGCGTTTCCCCAGGGGGGTCGACGCGAAATTGCCCAGTGTGACCAGCCCCGCGGGAACAATCGCTCGGCATGGGGGTTTCTTCAAAATCTCCCTCGAAGGATGCAAGGAGCGACCATGCGCATGTTGACGATAGCTGTCGCACTTTCCGGGGCGGTCATCATTCAGCCCGTCTACGCCCAAACTGTTGGACCGCAGCTTCCCCAGGTGACGCCACCGCAGGGCGAAGTGCAACCGGAGCAGGCGCTGTCAGATCCAGGCTCTGCTGATTTGAATTTCACCGGCGTTGCCATTGTCGCCGTCGAGGATCTGCCTGACGAAATCAAGGCGCAGGCGGATGCCGTGATCAATCAGACCAGCGCCGAAGATTTGCTACGCCTGCAAAACTCAGTCGATGCTTCGCCTCAAGCGACATCGGCCTTGAGGGCGAATGGGCTCAATTCCTCGCAGGTTGTCGCTGCAAACATAGATGGCGATGGCACCCTGACGCTGATCATTCAGACGACGACTTGAGGCGCCGAACCATTCGCATCACGCCTTGCCCCGACAGTCGCGGAGAGCAGCGATGGTCGAAGCCCCCGTTCGCAACTTCACCATCAATTTCGGGCCCCAGCATCCGTCGGCCCACGGTGTTCTTCGGCTGGTGCTCGAACTGGACGGCGAGATCGTCGAGCGTGCCGATCCGCATATTGGCTTACTGCATCGCGGCACCGAAAAACTCATAGAGCACAAGAACTATTTGCAAGCGCTGCCCTATTTCGACCGGCTCGACTATGTCGCGCCGATGAACCAGGAGCATGCGTTCTGCCTCGCTGCCGAAAAACTGCTCGAAATCAGCGTTCCAACGCGTGGACAACTCGTCCGTGTTCTTTTTTGCGAAATCGGCCGGCTTCTGTCGCATCTCCTCAACGTCACGACGC
>NZ_RZQI01000302.1:0-6380 GCF_003998335.1 Mesorhizobium sp. M7A.F.Ca.CA.002.05.1.1
CAACAGGATCGACCCACGCGCCATCGATATAGAACTGCAGATTGTGTGACATGGTTTTCTCCTTGACCGCATCGTCGCGCCGGGCCGTCATATCTGGCTGGAGATAACGATGCACAAACGCCGCTGTCAAACGCAACCCCCGAAGTGGTTGAGCCAGTGCGGCAGTGATTGAGCCAGAGCGTTCGGGTCAGCAACCGGCTTGGTGAGGATGGACTACAGCAAGATATGCCCGGCCTCGACCAGAAATCGCCTCGCCGCAGCCTGATCCGTCGCTTTCACCAACAGATGGTCGCCATCGAAAGTGGACACCACGAAGATGCCCAGCCCGTTTTCCGACAACGGCCTGATGACCGACAACACGATACCGGTTTCGTCGAAGGCAAACGGCCCCTGGAGCTTGAAGGCCACCCAGTCACCGTCCTGCCTGACACTATCCGGCACACGATCCTGCAGGCAAACGATCGAAAGCTCGTCGTCAGTCCTTGTGATGCTGACGAAGCCTGGCCCGTCCGCCCAACCGGGGATGGTCTCCCCCGCCGCCAGCCGGGCAACCGCGTGAAACCCTGGGAGTTGTTTGAGCCTGACGCAGATGGCCATTGTCGAACCCCTCCCTCAGATCGCCGGTGATCCCGCCAGCTTCTTGCTCATGTGGACCGTCATACCGTTCATGAAAGGCTCTTCCCTATCGATGACATAGCCATACCTTTTGTACAGCGACACATTCGCCTCGAAGGCGCCATTGGTCAGCAGGCGAAGCTCGAGGCGGCCCGCTTCGACCGCCTTGCGCTCGGCCAGTTCCAGCAACAGCCGGCCGATCCCCCTGCCCTGCGCATCCGGTGCCACACAGACATTCTCGATCCACAGGTGACCGTCAGCCAGCACGGTTTCGATCATCCCGACGATCCGATCATCCTCGACGGCGAGATCGAACGGATGCTCGGCAACGGCCTTGTCGTAGTCGGTGCGCATCGGCAGCGGCTCGCGGCCGATCACCGGCACCCATTTGACATAGGCGGCACGAACGATATCCCGGATCGCGGCGGCGTCAGCAGGCACGGCCGGCCGAAGCCGGATGGAAGAATTGTTGGTCATCAAAGTGCTCCAGACATGAAAAACCCCGCCGGCGGTGTCGCGGGCGGGGCTGGAAACGAACGAACCGGGTCTATCCTGCCGATCTTTGTCGTCGCGCAATCAGTCTGCCGCTCCGCATTGTGCAGGGGCGACGTCGCTTGGTGTTGGTGGGCGCGAGGAAGAACATGGCGCCAAGCTGGAACAGGAAGCGCGGCGCGTCAAGACACCTACAACGGCTTCAGTATTCCTGCGCCGTCGGTCTGAACAGGATTTCGTTGATGTCGACCTCGTCGGGCTGGCTCATGGCGAACACCACCGTCCTGGCGAAGGAATCGGCCGGAATGGCCACCCGGTCGTAGAGTGCGCGTACGCCCTCGGCGACATCGGCCTCGGTGACGCTGCCGGGCAGTTCGGTCGCCACGGCACCGGGCGAGATGATGGTGGTGCGGACGTTGTAGGGTTTCACTTCCTGGCGCAGACCTTCCGAGATGATGCGCACCGCGTGCTTGGTCGCGGCATAGACCGCTCCGCCCGGCCCGACCTTGTGGCCGGCGACCGACGACACGTTGATGATGTGGCCGCTTTTCTGCGTCTTCATGTGCGGCAGTGCCGCGGCAATGCCGTAGAGCACGCCCTTGATGTTGACGTCGATCATGCGGTCCCAGTCCTCGACCTTGCCGCGCTCCAGCGGGGAATGCGGCATCAGGCCGGCATTGTTGATCATGACGTCGACGCGGCCGTGCGTCTCGACCGCATGGTCGACCAGATGCCGGACCTGGCCGACATCGGTAACGTCGGTCTGAAGGATGGCGCCCTCGCCAAGTGAAAGCGCGCCGGCCAGCGCCTGCAACCGGTCAAGGCGGCGCGCCCCCAGGACCAGTTTCGCACCCTCCCTGGCCAGAAGCCGTGCGGCGGCTTCGCCCAGCCCGCTGCTGGCGCCAGTGATGACGACGACTTTGTCCCTGATGTTCTCGGCCATGATTCTTTTCCTTTTCTGATCTTTGGCTTCGCTGCCCACGGCAGCCTGGGCGTTCGCGTTGGCGGCTCAGCGGGGCAATTCGACCCGGCCGAGCCAGCCGGTGACCTCGTCAAGCGTCTGGCGTTCCTGGTCGCACTGCTTGGAAAAACCCTTGATGAGCCGTGCCCCTGGTGCATGATCTGCGAGGACTTTCAGGCTCTGCCCTGTTCCGTAGCCGCCATGGGTGATGAACGGCACCAAGGTCTTGCCGGACAGATCGTGTTTCGACAGGAAGGAGCGGATCACCGAAGGCGCGGTCATGCCCCAGATCGGAAATCCGAGGAACACCGTCTCGTAGGTTCCGATATCAGGCACCGTGGCGGCCAGCGCCGGTTCGAAACCGGACTCCCGCTGCTGCTCCGCCACCGCAACCTGCTGCTTGTAGTCTTCCGGGTAGGGATCGACGGTCGCGATCTCGAAAATATCCGCTCGCAGAGTCCTGCTGATCTGGCGCGCGATGACCCGCGTGTTGCCGGTGCGGGTGTAGTAGGCCACCAGCACTTTGGCGCCGCCCGTTCGCCGCGCGCTCGACGCACTGGCGGGCGGCTCGATCCGGGACTCAATCCGGCGCCCAGAGGCAGTGCAAGCATGGTCATCAGCGCACCTCGTCTTGAGACTGGTTGGCTCATCACGCTCTCCCAGGTGGCTAACGATCGATCCTTGCTTCCTGTTGCGGAGAATAGCGCGCTCCCTTCACCGCGATCGCCGAGACCGCATTCTCGATGTTGGCAAGATCGTCCGCCGTCAGCGCGATGGTGGCCGACGCGATGTTCTCTTCGAGGCGATTGAGCTTGGTGGTGCCGGGGATCGGAACGATCCAGGGCTTCTGCGCCAGCAGCCAGGCGAGAGCGACCTGTGCTGATGTCGCCTTCTTCTCGGCAGCGATCACGCCGATCGCGTCGACCAGCGCCTGGTTCGCCTTGCGGGCGTCTTCCGCAAAACGCGGCACGGTGTTGCGGAAGTCGCTGCTGTCGAACGTCGTGCTGGCATCGATGGCGCCGGTGAGGAACCCCTTGCCCAGCGGGCTGAAGGGCACGAAGCCGATCCCCAGTTCTTCAAGCACCGGCAGGATCGCCTCTTCCGGTTCACGCCACCAGAGCGAATATTCGCTCTGGACCGCGGCGACCGGCTGTACCGCATGCGCGCGCCGGATCGTGCGTACGCCCGCCTCGGAGAGACCGAAATGCTTCACCTTGCCTTGGCTGATCAAGTCCTTCACAGCGCCCGCCACCTCTTCGATCGGCACGACCGGATCGACGCGGTGCTGGTATAGGAGGTCTATGTGGTCGGTCCTCAGCCGCCTGAGCGAGGCCTCGACGACGTCACGAATATGCTGCGGCCGGCTGTCCATGCCATCGTGTCGGGCTGTCCCGGCGATGTCGATGCCGAATTTGGTGGCGATCACCACCTGGTCGCGGATCGGCTGCAGCGCCTCGCCGACGACCTCCTCGTTCGTGAACGGTCCATAGACCTCCGCGGTGTCGAAGAAGGTGATGCCACGGTCGAACGCCGCCCTGATCAGGTGGACTGCATCCGCCGTCTCCATCGGCTGCCCGTATGACTGGCTCATTCCCATGCAGCCGAGCCCGATGGCCGAAACGTCGAGACCGCTGTTTCCAAGTGTGCGCTTCTGCATTGTCGTTATCCCTTCTTCTCGGCGTCGGCTTGTTCGAAGACCTTGCGGGCAATGCCCAGAGCCGTGGCTGCCGTTGGCCATCCGGCGTAGAAGGCGAGATGTGTAATGGTTTCGATGAGTTCGTCGCGGGTGACGCCATTGTCGAGCGCGCGCTTCATGTGAAAAGGCATTTCATTGATCCGGTAGCCCGAAATCAGGCTGGTGACGGTGACAAGGCTGCGGTCCCGCGGCGACAGGCCGGGGCGCTCCCAAACGTTGCCGAACAACACCTCGTCGGTGTATCTGCCAAGCGCGGGAGCGATATCGGAGAATGGGCTTTTCAGCCTTGGAACATCTGTCATGGTGGTCTCCTTCGAAGAGTTCGGGCGTTGAACTCGGCGCCACGCGCCGATACTTGGTCAAACCCCGTATTGTTCGTCGCTGACATGCTCCAGCCAGTCGACGACCTTGCCGTCGAGCGCTTCGGCGACAGCGATGTGGCTCATCGCGGTGGTCGGCGCGGCGCCATGCCAATGCTTCTCTCCGGGCGCGAACCAGACGATGTCGCCGGGCAGGATCGGTTCGATCGGGCCGCCCTCGCGCTGCACCAGGCCGGCGCCCGAGAGGACGATCAGCGTCTGGCCAAGGGGATGCGTGTGCCAAGCGGTGCGCGCACCGGGCTCGAAAGTCACGGTGGCGCCGCCGACGCGGGCGGGCTCGCTGCCCTTGAACGGCGCGTCGATGCGCACCGCGCCGGTGAAATAATCGGCCGATCCCCTGGCCGAGGCTTGAGAGCCGTTTCGCGTGATGTCCATGGTTTTGTCCCTTCCTGGCAACAGGCGTGACACGACCGCCGGTCTTCAGAGGCTGCCGGTAGAGGCGCCCGGTGTGATGACGCCTATCTAGGGTCTGCGATTGGTGCCGATTAGGTGCTATATCCAGCATGATCTTATGAAAGGGGCTCATGAATGCCGCGAGACAATCTGAATGAGCTAACCGCATTCCTCGCCGTCGCGCGCGAGGAAAGCTTCACCAGGGCGGCGGCCAAGCTCGGGGTTTCCCAATCGGCGCTCAGCCATACGGTGCGGGCGCTGGAGGAGCGGCTGGGCGTGCGGCTCCTGACCCGCACCACGCGCAGCGTGTCGCCCACCGAGGCCGGCGAGCGGCTGGCTCGCACCGTGGGGCCGCGGCTCGATGAGATCGAAGCCGAGATCGCGGCACTCAGCGCCTTGCGCGAAAAACCCGCCGGCACCATCCGCATCACCGCCGGTGAGCATGCCGCCGATGCGATCCTGTGGCCTGCCCTGGCGAAATTCCTGCCCGACTATCCTGACATCAAAGTCGAGATCATCGTCGACTACAGCCTGACCGACATCGTTGCCGAGCGCTTCGACGCCGGCGTGCGGCTGGGCGAACAGGTGGCGCGCGACATGATCGCGGTGCGCATCGGCCCCGACATGCGCATGGCGGTGGTCGGATCGCCGGCCTATTTCGCCAAATGGCCGAAACCGCGCACGCCACAGGACCTGACCACCCACAATTGCATCAATCTGCGGCTGCCGACCTATGGCGGGCTCTACGCCTGGGAGTTCGAGAAGGCCGGGCGCGAGCTGAAAGTGCGGGTCGAGGGCCAGTTGGTGTTCAATACGTCCGCGCTGCGCATGAACGCGGTGCTCGCCGGCCTCGGCCTTGCCTATCTGCCGGAGGAACAGGTAACGGCCCATCTGGCCGACGGCCGGCTGGTGCGGGTGCTCGCCGACTGGTGCGCGCCTTTCCCCGGCTACCATCTCTATTACCCCAGCCGCCGGCAAGCGACGCCGGCCTTCTCGCTGCTGGTCGACGCGCTGCGCTACCGAGGCTAGAACAGGAAACCGGGTTTCCGAAAAAGATCATGCTCAAAACGAGCAGATAGAGCCCCATCCCGATTCGGGAACAGGCTCTCCATCTGGACTGTGCCCGCCGTCGTTCTATCTTCCGGATCGAGCAGATCTGACGAAATCCGGAGCTATCGCCGTGACCGTGACCGACCTTTATCGAGGCTACATCGCCTGCCTCAACAATCAGGACTGGCAGAAGCTGAATCGCTTCGTTCATGACGAGGTGCATTACAATGGCGACCGCGTCGGGCTGTCGGGTTACCAAGAAATGCTGGAGCGCGATTTTCGGGAAATCCCGGACCTCTATTTCGACATCCAGCTGCTGATCGCCGAACCGCCGTTCATAGCCAGCCGGCTCCAGTTCAACTGCACGCCGAAGGGAACCTTCTTCGGCCTGCCCATCAACGGCAGGAAGGTGTCCTTCAGCGAGAACGTCTTCTATGAATTCCTCGACGACAGGATCAGGAACGTCTGGTCGGTGATCGACAAGGCGGCCATCGAAGCGCAGCTTTAATTCAGGCCGGCCAGAAGATGACGCCGATCGTTCGTAAAAATCGATCATTATGACGAAAATAATTCGTTGGAAAGATTATTTGAGGAATGGCATTCCTCCGGCACACCCGTCTGGAGCATTGCTTTGTCTTCCGTTTCCCACTTCGCGAACGATATTCCGAAAAGCGCTTTTCCTGCCGATCTGACACGAGGGCGGAAATCCCTCAACTGGAATGGCATCGTCCCCGGCATCGTCCTTGTCACGATGATTACTGCCGTCGCCTTCTCGGCCCGCAATGTTTCGGGC
>NZ_RZQI01000303.1:0-6363 GCF_003998335.1 Mesorhizobium sp. M7A.F.Ca.CA.002.05.1.1
CGCTGGAACTTGTCGCGACCAGGGGACTGCCGGGCGAAAGCTACAATGTCGGCGGCAATTCCGAGCGGACCAACCTTGGCGTCGTCGAGACGATCTGCGATCTGCTCGACGGCAGGCGGCCGCGGGCAGGGGGCAAGAGCTATCGCGACCTGATTTCCTTCGTCACCGACCGCCCCGGTCACGATCGCCGCTATGCCATCGACGCCTCGAAGATAGGCCGAGACCTGGGCTGGGCGCCCAATGAGAATTTCGACAGCGGCCTCGCCAAGACCGTCGACTGGTTTCTCGACAACAAATGGTGGTGGGGACCGATCCGCGAGCAGCGCTATGCCGGTGAACGGCTGGGCGAAGCACGCAAGGGGGCGGCGTGAGGCTGGTTGTCACCGGACGCGACGGACAGGTCGCGGCGAGCCTTCTGGAGGCCGGCCAGGCGGCCGCCGGCGTTGAGGTCATCGCCATTGGCCGTCCGCAACTCGACCTCGCAAGACCCGACACGGTGATCGAAGCGATCGCGGCCGCGAAGCCTGATATCGTCGTGTCGGCCGCCGCCTACACGGCGGTGGATCAGGCCGAGGACGAGCCCGATCTGGCATTCGCGGTGAACGCCGCCGGAGCCGGCAAGGTGGCGCAAGCAGCAAGCCGCCTGGGCGTGCCCGTCATCCATCTTTCGACCGACTATGTCTTCGACGGCACCAAGGACGCCGCCTATGTCGAGACCGACGCCACCGCACCGCGCAGCGTCTATGGCGCCTCCAAGCTTGCCGGCGAGCAGGCGGTTGCATCAGCCAATCCGCACCATCTGATCCTGCGCACGGCATGGGTCTACAGCCCGTTCGGCAAGAATTTCGTGAAAACCATGCTGCGGCTGGCCGCCGACCGCGACGAGATCGCGGTGGTGGCCGATCAGTGGGGAAATCCGACATCTGCACTTGATATCGCCGACGCAATCCTGCATGCGGCGGCACGGCTGCACGAGGGCGCCGCCGCATCCGGCATCTATCATCTGGCCGGAACCGGCGAGGCCAACTGGAGCGGCTTTGCCCGCCATATCCTCGACACAAGCCGCGTGTTGGGTGGTCCCTGGGCGCGGGTACGGGACATTGCTACGATGGACTACCCAACCAAGGCGCGCCGCCCCGCCAATTCCCGGCTATCGAGCGCGAAATTCGCGGCGGCGTTCGGCTGGAATGCACCGGACTGGCGGCAATCGACGGAAGCGGTGGTGCGCCGGCTGCTAGCCGGTGAGCCGAAACAGGCATTGACGGCATGAACAAGCACCCTTCAGCGGAAAACACGCGCGATGCCGCGCCCGTCGACGAGCCGAAGGCACGCAAGGCAAAGCCGAAAGCAGCCAAACGCACCTGCATCATGGTGCTCGGCATGCATCGCTCGGGCACCAGCGCGCTGACGAGGGCGATCAATCTGCTTGGCGCGGAACTGCCTAAGAACATGCTGGGCGCCAATCTATCCAATCCAACGGGTCACTGGGAGCCGGAGCGTCTCATTGCGCTGCACGACCAGATGCTGGACGAAGCAGGAAGCAGCTGGGATGATTGGCGATCCTTCGATCCCAACGATCTCGGCGCGCAGCGTCTGCGCTTCTACAAAGCAGAGATCGCGCGGCTGATCGACGAGGAATACGGCAGCGCGCCGTTTTTTGTGCTCAAGGAGCCGCGTATCTCACGTTTCGTGCCGCTTTATGCGGAGATCTTGAGGCGCATGCGCATCGATGTTCGGTATGTGCTGATAGACCGCAATCCGTTGGCTGTGATCGCTTCCCTGGCGAACCGAAACGGTTTCACGATGGGCTTCAGTTCGCTTCTTTGGCTTCGCCACGAATTGGAAGCCGAGCGCGCAACTAGGGGTCGGTCACGCATCTTGTTGTCTTACGAGAGTCTGCTTGATGACTGGCGACAGGGTATCGACGGGATCACTGCTACTCTCAGCCTAGACTGGCCGGTACCCGACGTGAAATGGCAGTCCCTGCTGTCTGAGCATTTCGCTACCGACAATCAGCACTTTGCCGCCAGCACTGAGTTGCTCGACGCAGACCCGCGCATCATTGACTGGGTCAAAGACGCTTATACCGCACTGATAGCGCTCAGGTCCGATGATACTGATGCAGTTGCAATAGAAATTCTTGATCGGATCAGAGCAGAGTTCGAATCTGTTTCACGAACTTTTGGCGACGCTTTTTTCCTTGAAATTGATTGCCGTCTCCGCGTGTTTCATCGGCAGAAGTTGGAACAGCAGCAATTAGCCAAACAGCGCGATGCGCGGCCCGCAAAGCAGGAACCATTCGTTTCACTTCGTGACCTGTACGATGCGCATCGCGGCAAAGTGTCGGATAAATGGTCGATCTATCTCAGCACCTATGACCATATTTTTTCAGAGTATCGAGACAGTCCGGTTCGAATCCTGGAAATCGGAGTTCAGAATGGCGGATCCCTGGAGATATGGCAGAAATATTTCCCCAATGCTGAAATAATCGTTGGCTGTGACGTCAATCTGGCTTGCGGAAATCTCGTTTTCGACAGCCGGAAGATAAAGATCTCCGTAGGTGACGCCAATACTGATGAAACGGAGCGCGACATCATCTCGATGTCGGAAAAATATGATATTATAATTGATGACGGATCGCACCTATCCTCGGATATAATACGCTCGTTCGCGCGATATTTCCCCCACCTTTCCGAAGGGGGCATGTACATCGCCGAAGATCTGCATTGCAGTTACTGGCAGGAGTTCGAGGGCGGTCTCTACGATCCGCTTTCCTCAATCTCGTTTTTCAAACGCCTGCTTGATGTAGTCAACCATGAGCATTGGGGACTGGATCGTCGTCGGGTCGATGCCTTGGCCACTTTCGCCGACAGGCACAAAGTCACATTCGATGAGGCTTCTCTCGCGTCGGTTCATTCCGTCGAGTTCTTGAACTCGCTTTGCATCGTAACGAAGCTGCCTATTCCGGAAAACGTCCTCGGCGCGCGCAACGTGCACGGGCAGGTCGCGCTCGCCGACGGGAGCGTGGTTCCTCTCGACGACACGAAGAGCAAGGCGATCGATCAAACCGGAAATCCATGGTCGTTGAAGTCAACAACCATGGAGGAGGAGATCGAAACCAACAGGAAGTTGTTGGGACATCACGGGGCACGCATCGAGGCTTTCTCCAGCGAGATAGCTGATATGCGTGAACAGATCCGGACCCACAAAGACGAGATCTCAGGCACAAGGGCACAAGTTAGCGCGAGAGACGAAGAGATCGCTCGAGAACGGGCACAGATCATTGCGAGAGACAAAGAGATCGAACTCTTGCAAGAAAATTTGTCGATGGCGCACAGGGCGACGAGTGCGCTGCTTGCGGATCGCGACGAGGCGCGATCCGAGGAAATCCGGTTGCATGAGGTTCTCGATGCCGTTTATGCCAGCACATCCTGGCGAGTGACCAAGCCTCTGCGGGGGATTGGGAGCCGCGTCCGCGCTATCGGCGATGTTCGCATAAGGGTCCGCCGCTTGGCGATTCGGGGTGCCTACGGTTGTTGGCACAATGTGCCGCTCTCCACCGACCTCAAGCGAAAATTGAAGAGAGCGGCGTTTTCGACCTTTCCTTCGCTGTTTGGCGTTACGAATGCCTACCGCGCCTGGAGAAGCATGGAGGCACCCCAAGCGCCTGTGGGCAGCAACGAGATGGTCTTGCGCGGGGCGCTGGTCAGTTCCGGCCCGATCTTCTCGCCCGAACCAGTCTATGTGCCGCTTCTCGATGCGCCGCCGTTGCTCCAGAAGCCGGTGCGCGTCATCGCGTTCTACCTGCCGCAATTCCACCCGATCCCCGAAAACGATGAATGGTGGGGACAGGACTTCACCGAATGGTCTAATGTCCGGCCCGCTGAGCCGCAATTTATCGGTCACCACCAGCCGCACGTGCCGGATACGCTCGGCTACTACGACTTGCGCGATACTGCTGTGCAGCATCGCCAGATCGAACTGGCAAGGCTCTATGGAGTGGAAGGCTTCTGCTTCTATTTTTATTGGTTCGGCGGCAAGAGGCTCCTGGAAAAGCCGCTCGAAAACTGGCTCGAGGATAAGCGCCTCGACATGCCATTCTGCGTCTGCTGGGCCAACGAGAATTGGTCGCGCCGCTGGGACGGAATGGACCAGGAGATCCTGATCGCTCAGGATCACTCCCCCCAGGATGATCTCGCGTTCATCGCCGAGGTCGCGCCCTATCTTCGTGACCCTCGCTACATCCGCATCAATGGCAAGCCGCTGTTGCTCGTCTATCGGCCAAGCCTGCTCCCGGCGGCGGCTGAGACAGCGCGGCGCTGGCGGACTTGGTGCCGGGAGAACGGCATCGGCGAGATTTTCCTGGCCTACACCCAGTCCTTCGAATCTGTGCCCCCCCATCGCTACGGGTTCGATGCCGCCGTGGAATTTCCGCCAAACAATTCCGCGCCGCCAAATGTCACGCATACAGTGACGCCGCTGCATGAGGATTTTGCCACGACCGTCTATGACTGGTCGGTATTCCCACAACGCAGCGAAACCTACTCATCCCGCAAATACAAGCTCTTCCGTTCGGTTTGCCCGGGCTGGGACAATACCGCACGCCGCAAGCGCGGCGGCACGGTGTTCATCAACAACACCCCCGAGCTGTATCGCAGATGGCTGGACAATGCCATTGAGGACACCTTGGCCCATATTAGCGAGCCATCCGAGCGGGTGGTTTTCGTCAATGCCTGGAACGAGTGGGCGGAAGGCGCTCACCTGGAGCCCGATAGCGTTAACGGCCACGCCTATCTGCAAGCGACCCGCGACGCTTTGGAGGCGGCGAAGGGGAAGTCCAAGGCCAGGATTGCAATCGTTTCCCACGACGCCCACCCGCATGGGGCGCAATTGCTGGCTCTCAATCTGGCCAAGGGATTCAAGCAGCTTGGTTTTGAGCCCGATCTCATCGTGCTGGGCGACGGTCCGCTGCTCGGCCGTTTCGCCCACGCCGCGACCGTGCACAGGATCGACTTGCCTGAACAAGGCGATGCCGATGTGTTGAAACGTCTGGCCACCATTAGAAACAACGGTGCCGAGGTCGCCGTCGTGAATACCACCGTATCCGGAAAGCTCATCCCGCTGCTGAAGCAGGCAGGGTTCCGCACCGTTTGCCTCGTCCATGAACTGCCCGGAATATTGGCGTCCTACGGTCTTGCTGACGCAGCCGCAGCCATTGTTGAGAACGCTGAAACGGTCGTTTTCCCAGCCGAGATCGTCAAAGCCGGATTCGAAGAGTTTGTTGGCCAACCGGTCAGCCAGTCGGTAGTCAGGCCGCAAGGACTCTATCTGCGTACGCCCTACCTCGCCGAGGATCGCCAGCAGGTCCGCGAGGCGGTCCGCGCACGATTAGGGCTTTCGCCAAATGCAAGCATCATCCTGTGCGCGGGCTATGCCGACCATCGCAAGGGCCTCGATCTTTTCGTTGATGCTTGCGTCAAGGTTATCGCATCCAGGCCGGATGCGGTTGCAGTCTGGGTCGGTCATGTCGATACCGTCTTTCACGCCAAGCAAATGCGACGGGTGAAGGAAGCGGGACTGGAGAGCCGCTTCGTCTTTGTCGGATTGGTGGAAAATCCGCAGGAATACTATTTCGCCGCAGATATCTATGCCTTGACCTCGCGTGAGGATCCGTTCCCCTCGGTGGTGCTCGAGGCGCTGGATGCCACAGTGCCGGTCGTTGCCTTTGAGGGCGCTGGTGGCTTCCAGGATCTGCTGAAGCGGGATTGCGGTATCCTCGTGCAGGCATTCGACACCGATGCGATGGCCGAGGTCATTGGCAATCTGCTCGACAATCCAAGTGAAGCCCGGCGTCTCGCCAGCGTTGGCCGCGATATCGTCCGCCAGGAGTTCAGCTTCAGCCATTACCTGCATGATCTGCTGATTTACGCCGAAAAGCCATTGCCGCGGGTGTCGGTCATCGTGCCTAACTACAACTACGCCCGATACCTGGGCGCACGTCTAGGCTCCATTGTCGATCAGACGATAAAGCCCTACGAGTTGATCGTGCTTGACGATGCTTCGACCGATGATAGCGTCGAAGTCATCGAGAAATTTCTGGCCGGTTGCGACATTCCATACCGGCTGGTGGCCAATGCGCAGAATTCAGGATCGGTATTCCGCCAATGGATGCGGGGGGTCGAAATGGCGCGCGGCGATTATGTCTGGATCGCCGAAGCCGACGACCTCGCCGATCCCGATTTTCTGGCCGAGCTTCTGCCCGCCTTCGAACGCGAGGAGGTGGTGATGAGCTATTGCCAGTCGCGACAGATGGACGGCGCCGGCCGGGTCTTGTCCGAACACTATCTCGACTATGTGTCGGAC
>NZ_RZQI01000304.1:0-6306 GCF_003998335.1 Mesorhizobium sp. M7A.F.Ca.CA.002.05.1.1
GTGCGACATCGCCACGGCTTTGATACCGACGCTGGCCTCGGCTGCTCGTGTCCTATGACACTAAGCCGGCCAGCGTCGGTATCAAAGCCGTGGCGATGTCGCACGGCGCCTGTCGGCGAGAGCGGGACGCTCGGCGCGATAGGTGGTGGCGCGGGTAGAGGCGGCCGGCCTGCAGATCCTGCTGTTGTGGCGATTTTCGAAAGCCATGATCAGTGCGCGCCCAGCGAGTTGCCGCGACGGGCGCAAGCAGGGCCGGGGCCGCGCATGTAATAGCGCTCGGGCCGATAGGTCGGCGCGACGAATTCGCGGATGGCGGCGGCATAGCCGATGAGGTGCGCGAGGAAGTTCATTACCCTTGTCCCTGTCCCGATTTTCGGATGTCCCTTCCGAATTGCGGTCATCATAGCGTCGAGGCGTGAATAGTCGGTGAACGTGATGTTAATATCTGGTCGAAAATGCCTCGCTTCGTGGCTGGATTGCGGCTGATTCGGGGTCTTTCCGTGCAGTTGGCCGGCATTCCGGCCAATGTGACTTTTGCATCACATATGTTTCGTTTGAATGTCGCGCGCGCGCGGTTCTGTTTCAACTTTTGCCGCGCCCGCGAAATTCAGGTGCTGGCGGCCATAAGGCCTCGGGCGCGCCCTTGGCATCCAGATCGGTCCGTGAGCGCGGAACTGGAGCGCGGTCTGTCCGTTCTCACCTTCATCTGGTTGTGGAAGGGAGATATCATGGCGCCGCGTCCGGCCTGGAGAGGCTATTTAAAGCTTTCGCTGGTCACCTGTGCCGTCGAACTCACCAATGTCGTCACCCACACGGAGCGGGTCTCGTTTCGCATTCTCAACCGCAAGACCGGCAACACGGTGAAGCGCCTCTATGTCGATGCCGAAACCGGCAAGCCTCTGGGGGAGGATGACGAGATCAAGGGCTATGAACTCGACGATGGCGATTTCATCCATATCGAGGAAGACGAGATCGAGGCGGTGCAGATCGAATCCTCGCACACGATGGCGCTCGACGGTTTCGTCGACAAAGCTTCGATCCAGCAGATCTATCTCGATACGCCCTATTATGTCGCGCCGGCCGACAAGGTGTCGGAAGAAGCGTTCGCCGTCATTCGCGACGCGATGGCGGGCAAGAAGATGGCCGGGTTGGCGCGTATCGTGCTCTACCGACGCGAACGGCCGGTGGTTATCGAGCCGCTCGGCAAAGGCATGGTGCTGACGACGCTGCGCTACGACAACACGGTGCGCCAGCAGGACACCGTCTTCGGCGACATCGAGTCGGTGAAGACCGATCAGGAGATGACCGACCTCGCCGAGTTGATCATCGACAAGAAGAAGACGAAGTTCGATCCCTCGAAATTCGACGACAAATACGAGGACGCGCTGCTGGAGCTGATCCGCGCCAAGAAGGCCGGCCACAAGGCGCCGAAGGCCAAGGCGGCGCCCAAGCCTTCCAATGTCGTCAATCTGTTCGACGCGCTGAAGAAGAGCCTGTCAGATTCCGGATCATCGAAAAGGTCTTCGTCGGCGAAAGCCAAGCCGGCGGCCAAACGCGCCAAGCCGAAAGCCAGCGCGCCCAAACGCAAATCGGCCTGAGGAACCCAACGGATGGCCAGCCTCGAACAATATCACTCCAAGCGCGATTTCAAGAAAACCGCCGAACCGGCCGGCAAGGTCGCCCGGACCAAGCAGGGCGGCGCGGGCGGCATCTTCGTCATCCACAAGCATGCCGCGACGCGGCTGCATTACGACCTGCGCCTCGAGCATGACGGCGTGCTGTGGAGCTGGGCGGTGACGCGCGGCCCGAGCCTTGATCCGCATGAGAAGCGACTGGCCGTGCATGTCGAGGATCACCCGATCGACTATGCGCCGTTCGAGGGCACCATTCCCAAGGGCGAATATGGCGGCGGTTCGGTCATCGTTTGGGACGAGGGCACCTGGACCCCCGAGATCGACCCGGCCAAGGCGATGAAGAAGGGCCATATCAGCTTCGAGCTCAGGGGACACAAGCTGCATGGGGCATGGCATCTGGTGCGACTGAAGCCGCGTGCGGGTGAAAAACGCGACAACTGGCTGCTGATCAAGTCGGACGATGCCGCCGCGCGTCCTGGCGAGGACATCCTCAAGGAGGCGCCGGAATCGGTGAAGTCGGGCCTGACGATCGAGGAGGTCGGCGAGGGCAAGGCCGCGAAGGGTGAGAAGCCGAAGGTCTGGCATTCCAACAAGCCGGCCGCCGGCAAGACGAAGGCCGCGGGCAAGAAACTCGACTTCATCGAGCCGCAGCTGGCCACGCTGGAGCGCGATGCGCCGCCGGGCAAGGACTGGCTGCATGAGGTGAAGTTCGACGGCTATCGCATGCAGGCGCAGATCGCCGGCACCGATGTGCGGCTGCTGACCCGGACCGGCCTCGACTGGACGAAGAAGTTCGGCGGCGAGATCGTCGCGGAGCTGGCCGGGCTGAAGTGCAGCGACGCCATCATCGATGGCGAGGTGGTCGTGCTCGCCGACAGCGGCGTCTCGTCTTTCGCGCTGTTGCAGCAGGATCTGTCGGCGAAGCGGACAAATCGCTTCATCTATTACGTATTCGATCTGATGCGCCTCGATGGAAGGGATTTGCGGCGCGAGCCGCTGGTCGAGCGCAAGCAGGCCTTGCAGGATTTGCTCGGCAAGCAGTCCGACAATCCGGCGGTCCGCTTCAGCGACCACTTTTCCGAACCCGGCAAGATCATGCTGGAGCATGCCTGCCGGATGGGCCTGGAAGGCGTCGTCTCCAAGCGTGCCGATGCACCCTATCGCAGCGGCCGCGGCCCGACCTGGGTGAAGTCGAAATGCACGGCGCGGCAGGAATTCGTCATCGGCGGCTATCTGCCGTCGGACAAGACCGGGCGCGGCCTGCGCTCGATCCTGGTCGGCTTCCACGAGGGCGGCAAGCTGCATTATGCCGGCCGCGTCGGCACTGGTTTCTCCGGCAAGGGCGCCAACGAGCTGAAGGCAAAACTCGATGCATTGACGGCAAAGACATCGCCCTTCTCCACCGCCGTGCCGAAGGGCAAGGGCCTGGTCTGGGTCAAGCCCGAACTTGTCGGCGAAGTGGAGTTTCGCAGCTGGACCTCGGACCGTATAATACGCCACGCCTCGTTCCAGGGATTGCGCGAGGACAAGCCGGCGGAGGAAGTCGTGCAGGAAAAGCCCAAAGCGTCGACAGGCAAGACATCGACAGGCAAGAGCACGGCCAAGCCGGCATCGGGTGGCAAAGCCGCCGGATCGATGACGACCACGGTAAAACTCTCGCATCCCGACAAGCTGCTGTGGCCGGATGAAAACATCTCCAAGCAGGGCCTGCTCGACCATTACGCGCAGGTTTGGCCGCGCATGGAACAGTTTGTCGTCAACCGGCCGCTCAGCCTGGTGCGGGCGCCGGACGGTGTCGGTGGCCAGCGTTTCTTCCAGAAACATGCCTCGGCCGGTATGAGCGACAAGATCGCGCGCATGAAGGATCCGACTGACGGCGAGGAGATCTTGTACATCCGGGATTTCGATGGTGTCGCCGCACTGGTCCAGTATGGCGTGGTCGAGATCCACATCTGGGGGTGCACGATCGACGAGATCGAAAAGCCCGACCAGATCATCTTCGATCTCGATCCCGATGAAGGTATCGACGTGAAAGCGGTCCGCGAGGCGGCACTCGATATCAGGGGCAAGCTCGACGAGCTGTCGCTGCCGAATTTCGTCAAGACTTCGGGCGGCAAGGGTTTTCACGTCATGGTGCCGCTGAGACCAGCGGCGGATTGGGATGAGGTCAAAACCTTCGCCCATGATTTTGCCCGTGCGCTGGAGCAGGGTGCCCCCGACCGCTACACGGCGACGCTGTCGAAAAAAGCGCGCACTGGAAAGATCTTCGTCGACTATCTGCGCAATGGCAGGGGCTCGACGACGGTCGCGCCCTATTCGTCACGCGCCAAGAAGGGCGCCACCGTGTCGATGCCGGTGACCTGGCCAGAGATCGAGGCCGGCTTGGCGCCGAACGCTTTCCCGATCGGCGGCAAGACTACGCTGAAACAGCTGGCGAAAGCCGATCCGTGGTCGGATTTCTTTAAGCAGGGCAAGGCTCTGAGGCGGGGTTAACGCTTCGCCCGTTCAAGACAGAAACACCCTCTCAAACGCCTGTCTACCCGGCGGCGAGAAGATCACCGCGCGGCTGTCCTTCTCGCGGCGCGCCCATTTCTCGGCCAGGATCTTCTCGAGGATGGCGGCGCCCAGCGTGCCGGCGAGGTGCGAACGGCGCACGCTCCAGTCGAGGCAGGCGCGGCACACCGGCCGGCGCGGCTTGGTATAAACGTCGATGCCTATCGCCGCGAAATGCGAAGCCGCCGATGGCCCGAGCCTGATCTCCTGTTCGTCGCGGACCAATACGTTCTTGGCGACGAGCCGATCGAGCATCGCCACCGCCTGCTCGCCGGCGAGGTGATCGTAGCAGACGCGCGCCACCCGCATGGCACCATCGCGCGGACCGGGGCGCACACGCTTTGGACCGACGGCTTCCGCGACGCCTGTGATGGCTTCGATCATGCCGGCCACCTGCGGTCCGGCGAGGCCGTAATAGCGATGCCGGCCCTGGCTCGCCACCGTGAGCAGCCCACCTTCCATCAGTTTGCCCAGATGCGAGCTGGCGGTCGGCAGCGAAACGCCGGCCTCGAGCGCCAGTTCGCTCGCCGTCAGCGCCGTGCCGCCCATCAGGGCATTCAGCATGTTTGCCCGTGCCGGGTCGCCGACCAGGCTGGCGATGCTGGCGATGTCGGGTCCTTCACGCATAGTTCGTTCCTCATCGAAGCGTTCTTGTCAGATAATCACTATTCTCAGGTGAGATCAAGGAGACGACGATGGCCGCACGAACCGCTTTCCCCTCAGCCTCGCTCCCCAGCCGTCAATTCTTCCCGTTCGTCACCTGGCTGCGTTCGCGGCTGCTGGCCCGCTGGTATGACCGCCATTTGCAGCGTCTGGACCTTGCCGAGATGGATGATCATCAGCTGCGCGATCTTGGGCTAACGCGGCAAGACGTGCGCCGCGAATGCGCGAAGTCCTTCTGGCAGCCCTAGCAGACCAGACGACACAACGTTTCGATGCCGCTCGAACTATCGACGCACCCCAAGGAGACCACAATGACCATCACCTGCTTCATCCGCTACGAGATCGACCCGTTCGGCAAGGCGGCCTTCGAGGAGTATGCGCGCAATTGGGGCCAGGCCATTCCACGCTGCGGCGCCGATCTGATCGGTTACTACGCGCCGCATGAGGGCTCGGCGACGACCGCGTATGCCGCCTACAACATCGAGAGCCTGGCCGCCTACGAAGCCTATCGCGCCCGGCTTGCCGCCGATCCCACCGGCAAGGCAAACTACGAATTCGCCAAGCGCGAGAGGTTCATCCTGAAGGAGGATCGCATGTTCCTGAAACTGGCCTCAGGCCCGCACGCGAAACTGGTGCTGCCGTGATTGCCGTGATCTTCGAGGTCGAGCCGGCGGAAGGCCGGCGCGACGCCTATCTGAGCATCGCCGCGGACCTGCGTCCACTGCTCGACGGCATTGACGGCTTTCTTTCCATCGAGCGTTTCCAGAGCCTGGCCGATCCGAACCGCATCCTGTCGCTGTCATTCTGGCGCGACGAGGAAGCCGTGAAGGCCTGGCGCAACACCGAGGAACACCGCCAGGCGCAGAAGGCCGGCCGGGGCGGTATCTTTGCCGGCTACCGTCTGCGCATCGCCCATGTGATGAGGGATTATGGACTGACGGAGAGAGACGAGGCGCCTAGGGATAGCCGGGCGGTGAATGGGTGAGTGGCAAGTTTCTTCCTTCTCCCCCTGTGGGAGAAGGTGTCGCCGCAGGCGACGGATGAGGGGTGTTCCAGGGAACGCCAACGTCTCACTCCGCTGGAACACCCCTCATCCGTCTCGGCGCTGCGCGCCGATCCACCTTCCCCCACAAGGGGGGAAGGGAAAAAACTATGCATTCCCGATCAGCACGCCGGCCGCGAACACCAGGGCGCCACCCAGCACCACCTGGAAGGCGGCACGCAGGAAAGGCGTCTGCATGTAGCGGTTCTGGACAAAGGCGATCGCCCACAATTCGAAGAACACCACCACCGCGGCAACCCCGGTGGCCGTCCAGAAATGCGGAATGACATAGGGGAGCGCGTGTCCGAGACCGCCCAGCGTCGTCATGATGCCGACGGTCAGACCGCGCTTGATCGGCGAGCCGCGGCCCGACAGCTTGCCGTCGTCGGAAGCGACTTCGGTGAAGCCCATCGA
>NZ_RZQI01000305.1:0-6302 GCF_003998335.1 Mesorhizobium sp. M7A.F.Ca.CA.002.05.1.1
GCGCGGCGAACCGCTGACGAGAGCCGAACTCGGCGTGCTGCTCGCCTATGCCAAGATCGTGCTGTTTTCCGACATCGTCGCCAGCGACGTGCCTGATGACGCGCATTTCGACCGCGACCTGATGGGCTATTTTCCCGACCGGATGGCGAAGAAATACGCCACAGAGATCCATGGCCACCGGCTGCGCCGCGAGATCATCACACGGGTCGTCGCCAACGACCTGGTCAATCGCGGCGGCCCGTCCTTCGTCAACCGGCTGCAGGAAGCCACGGGGCGCACCGCCGCCGACGTGGTGCGGACCTTCGCGATGGTGCGCGACGGTTTTGCCTTGCCGGCGCTCTATCGCGAGATCGACGCGCTCGACAACCAGATCGACGGCCAGGTGCAGCTCGATCTCTATCAGATGGTCAGCCGGCTGATCTACGTGACCAGCGGCTGGTATCTCAAGAACGATGCCGGCACGGCACCCCTCGGCCAGCGCATCGCCGAGCTGCAGGAAGCACGCAAGGCGCTGGAACCGAAGCTCGTTGCGCTGCTGCCGGCTTTCTCGCGCGAGCGCATCGAGGAGAAGCGGCACGGGCTGTTCAAGAGCGGCGCGCCGGAAGGGCTGGCCGGGCAACTGGCGCTGAGCGAGGTGGCGGAACTTATCCCCGACATCGCGCTGACGGCGCGCACCGCCGGCGCCGATATCGTCGCCGCGGCCAAGGCGTTCTTCGCCGTCAGCGATGCCTTCCGCATCCCGCGTGTCGAGGACGCCGCACGCTCGATCACGCCTTCGGACTACTATGATCAGCTGGCACTGTCGCGCGCCACCGACACGATCGGCGCGGCACGGCGCGGCATCGCGGTGGCGGCACTCACCGGCCACGCCAAGACGGCCGATCCGGTGGTTGCCTGGCTGGACGCCGGCGGCGAGCGGGTGGCGCGCATCCGCGAGCGGCTGCAGGCGCTGACCGAGGGCGGCGACATCACCGTGTCGCGGCTGTCGGTGGCGTCGGGGCTGATGAGCGATCTGACGGGGATGTGAACCGCCGACGATCACCACACGCATTACCGGATGCGTGTGGCTCTTTTCGAATGCCATCCGCTTCGAAACCGGCGTTCAAAAAGCTCACCAGGAATGTTTGAGCGTGCCGACGATCTTCAGCCGGTCGCCGTAAAATTCGGTTCCGTAATAGCTGGTTGTCAAATACTTCCGGTCGAACAGGTTCGTTGCGTTCAGGGCCAACGTCACGTCCTTGGTCATCTTGTAGCTGATCGCCGCATCCACCAGTGCGTAGCCGCCAATCGAAGTCGTGTTCGCGTCATCCCCGTAGGTTTGTCCGATATAGCGCACGCCTCCGCCGATGGTCAGGTCGCCACGCCGTCCCTCCTCGGGTAGCGTATAATCAACCCAGGCCGAAGCCAGGTGGCGAGGGACACGCTGCGGCCGATTGCCGGCATTTCCTCCAATACCGTCTTCCAGGATCTCGGCATCCCAGTAGGAATAGGCAAGCGTCAGGTTCAGGTTTTCCGCAATGGCGGCCTTGCCCTCGAGTTCGATGCCGCGGACGCCAACCTTGCCGATCTGCTGCTGGACAACAGGCGTGACATAGGTGGGAACATTGGTTTGGGTAAGGTCGAAGACCGCGGCCGTGAACAGGCCGTCGAAGCCGTCGGGCTTGTACTTGATACCTGCCTCATACTGCCTGCCCTCTTGAGGCTTCAGCGAACCCGAGACCGCATATCCGTTGCCGCTTGGCGCCACGAGCGGCTGGAAGCTTTCCGAATAGTTGGCGTAGACCGCGAGGTTCGGAGTGAATTTGTAGGTCAGGCCGGCGCGCTTGGTGAAGGCGGATGCCGTGTCGTCGTCCTGCGTTCCCGAGTCGAGATAGTCCGCCGTCGTATGCACGCGGTCCCAGCGCCCACCCAGGGTGACGATCCAGCGGTCGTCAAACGTCAATTGCTCCTGGGCATAGACACCGACTGCCTGTTGCTTGACCCGCCAGTTCACGTAGGGGCCGAGATTGATGCAGGACAGACCGCAATAGGCCGGATTGTCGATGTCGATGGGACCGGCGGTGCCGAAGAGAATGTTTTCACGGGTGTTGTCGTTGGCGTAGTCGACGCCGACAAGCGTCTTGCTGTCGATCCCGCCCCAGCCCGTATCGTATTGCAACTGATTGTCGAAGGCATAGCGGTTGGACAGGCCATCGACGGAAAATGCCGTGCGGTCCGCCGTGGGGTCAAGCGACGCGCCGTAGACCTCGGCGTAGTCGAGGCTCAAATGCGTGTAGCGGGCATTGGAGCGCAAGGTGAGGTTCTCGTTGAACTCGTGCTCGAACTGGTAGCCGATATCGACCTGCTCCGTGTTGAAGCGGTTGAAATCCGGCTCGCCCAGGAATGTGCCGATGTCGATATTGCCGCCAGCCGGGGTGCCGCGTGCGCCTGTGCCATCTCGCTTGTAATAGTCAGTCAGGATGGTGAGCGACGTTCCTTCCTCGGGCTTGATGGTCAACGCGGGCGCGATGTAAAGCCGATCGTCGTTGGAATAATCCCATCCTTGATCGCCATCCTTGGCCAGCCCTGTGAGCCGATAGGTCCACACGCCATCGGGGTCGATTGGCCCGCCAAAATCAACGCCAACCTCCTTGGTACCGTCGCCATAGGACGTGTAAATCTCCCCCTGCTTCTGGTCCAGCGGCCGCTTGGTGATGGCATTGACCAGCCCGCCAGGGCCGTTGAGACCAAAAAGCGTCGATGTCGATCCCTTCAGGACCTCCACGCGCTGAAGTCCGTAAGGCTCGAGACGGCTGGCCGTGAACCAGGCGGGGATGCGCGCCGTGAGACCATCGCGATAGGTACCGAGCGATGTCTGGTCGAAACCGCGGATGCGAATATAGTCGTATCGGTCATCGTTGCCGAACTCGTCGGTGAGGACGCTGGATGTGTAGGCCACGGCCTGCTGCAGGCTTTCGACATGGCGCGCCTCCAGTTCCTTCTGGGTTACCACTGAAACCGAGGCGGGAACGTCGACGATCGGCGTATCGGTCTTGGTGGCGGTCGCCGTATCCTCGGCGACGATCGTTTGATCGGGCCCGACAAGGCGGTCCGACTTGCCGGTGACGACGATGGTTTCCAGTTGAGTTGCATCGTCCGGCGAAACCTCCTGGGCCCGGCCGGCCCCCACCGCTCCAAAAGATGCCGCTATCAAGGCACTGCTCGCAATCAATCGCCTTACCTGAGTGCGCGGCAATGCCTGTCGACCAATCGTCATCTCTTATTCCCTGTCAGACCATATCGAGCCGTTCGACCGGCGACTTTCCGGCCCTGCGCGAGCGCAATTAGTCAAACCGGACAAAAAGAGTCAACTTAATAATCAAGAAATTCGCGCCGGCGGCAATCGCCGCGAAGCAGGGGGTGGAGGGCGGCGCCAGACCTTCGGTCCGACTTCCCTCACGAGAAAAAATAAGGGCTTGGTCCGCGTCGCGGACGAAAGCCAATTGCTTGGCTTTCGAACAGTGAACGCGCGGCAGGGGCAAGGGACGGCACACCAAGCTTGGTTCATTGCATGAGCGCATGAAACATGCAGACATGGCGCCCGACACGGAACCGGTGCCGGGGGATCATCATGACGGTAGAAACAGTGCAGCGTGCGTCCGGGCGCGGCATCTGGGGATGGATGTTGTTCGACTGGGCGGCGCAGCCGTTCTTCACCGTCGTCACCACCTTCATCTTCGGGCCTTATTTCGTGTCGCGGATGGCGAGCGATCCGGAAACCGGGCAGGCGGCCTGGGGCTACGGCATTGCTGCGGCCGGCCTTGTCATTGCAGTGCTGTCGCCGATACTCGGCTCGATCGCCGACCAGACCGGACCGCGCAAGCCGTGGATCGCATTCTTTGCCGCGGTCAAGGTCACCTGCCTTTGCATGCTTTGGTTCGCGGCCCCCGGTTCGAACCTTTTCCTGGTCGTGCTGTTCTTTTCGCTGGCGTCGGTGGCGGCGGAGTTTTCGACCGTGTTCAACGATTCGATGATGCCGCGCCTGGTGCCGAAGAGCGAGATCGGCCGGATTTCCAACATGGCCTGGGGGCTTGGCTATCTCGGCGGCATGATCGTGCTGATCTTCGTCGTCGCCTGCCTGGCCGGTTCGCCTGAGACCGGCAAGACGATCATCGGCATCGACCCGCTCTTCGGGCTCGACCCGAAGCTCGGCGAGGACGCGCGCGCAACCGGGCCTTTGTCAGCCGGCTGGTACTTCCTGTTCATCCTGCCGATGTTCTTTTTCACCCCCGACGCCATCAAGGGCCTGCCGATCGGTCCGGCTGTCCGAGAGGGGTTGGCGGAGCTGAAAGTGACACTGGGTGAGGTGCGCAAGCGCAGCGGCATCTTCCGCTTCCTGGTAGCCCGCATGATCTATCAGGACGGCGTCAACGCGCTGCTGGCGTTGGGTGGCACCTTCGCCGCTGCGATGTTCCACTGGTCGATCACCGAGATCGGTATTTTCGGCATCATTCTCAACGTCGTCGCCATCTTCGGCTGCCTGGTTGCAGCCCGTCTCGATACGGCGCTTGGCTCAAAAACCATCGTCATGATCTCGCTGGTCCTGCTCAGCATCGCCACGATCGGCATCGTCTCGACCGGGCCGGGCTACACGTTGTTCGGCCTCTGGATGATGCCTGGGCCGGACAGGGGCGGCCTGTTCGGCACGGCAGCGGAAAAAGCCTACATCTTCTTCGGCCTGTTGATCGGTGTGGCTTTCGGGCCGGTGCAGGCGTCGTCGCGATCCTACATGGCGCGCAGCGTCACGGCGGCAGAATCCGGCCGCTATTTCGGCATTTATGCACTGGCCGGGCGGGCGACCAGTTTCCTGGCGCCGTTCATGGTCGCGTCCGTCACCCTGGCCAGCGGCTCAGCGCGGCTCGGCATGGCGGTGATCGTGCTGTTCCTGGGCATCGGCATGGCGATCCTGGTCAAGACGCCCTATCCGGCGGACCGGCCGGTGGAGTGAGTTTACCCTCCCCCTTGTGGGGAGGGTCGATCCGCGAAGCGGAGCGGGGTGGGGGTGCGGCGCTGTCCCCACCCCGTCTCACGAACTTTGCTTCGCAAAGATCGTTCGCCGACCCTCCCCACAAGCGGGAGGGTAAGGGCGCTCAATGCCGGAAATGCCTGATCCCCGTAAACACCATGGCGATGCCGTGCTCGTCGGCAGCGGCAATGACGTCCTTGTCGTTCATCGAACCGCCCGGCTGGATGACGGCGGTGGCGCCGGCGGCGATTGCCGACAGCAAGCCATCGGCGAAGGGGAAGAAGGCGTCGGAGGCGACGACCGAGCCCTTGGTCAGCGGTTCGGCAAGGCCCGCGGCCTCGGCGGCGTCGAGTGCCTTGCGGGCGGCGATGCGTGAGGAATCGACCCGGCTCATCTGGCCGGCGCCGATGCCGACGGTGGCGCCGTCCCTGACGTAGACGATGGCGTTGGACTTGACGTGCTTGGCGATGCGGAAGGCGAATTTCAGGTCGGCCATTTCGGCCGGCGTCGGCGCCCGCTTGGTCACCACTTTCAGTTCGAGGTCGTCGACGACGGCGTTGTCCCGGCCCTGGATGAGCAGGCCGCCGGCGACGGATTTGACCGTCGTACCCGGCGTGCGCGGGTCCGGCAGCCCACCGGTGACCAGCAGGCGCAAATTCTTTTTCGCCGCCACGATGGCCGCTGCCTCGTCGGTGGCGCCGGGCGCGATGATTACCTCGGTGAAGGTTTTTACGATCTCTTCCGCCGCCTCGGCGTCGAGGGTGCGGTTGACGGCGATGATGCCGCCGAAGGCCGAGACCGGGTCGCAGGCCAGCGCCTTGGCGTAGGCGGCTTTCAGCGAGTCGCCTTCGGCAACGCCGCACGGATTGGCGTGCTTGATGATGGCGACGGCGGCGGAAAGGTCGGGGTCGAACTCGCCGACCAGTTCGAAGGCGGCGTCGGTGTCGTTGATGTTGTTGTAGGATAGCTGCTTGCCCTGCAGCTGGCGCGCCGTGGCGACGCCCGGGCGCTTGTCGCCGTTGACGTAGAAGCCGGCGCTCTGATGCGGGTTCTCGCCATAGCGCATCACCTCGACCAACCTGCCGCCAAAGGCGCGCCATGTCGGATGTTCGATCTCGAGCGCTTCGGCGAACCAGCCGGAGATCGCCGCGTCATAGCTGGCGGTGCGGGCGAAGGCCTTGGCGGCCAGCTTCTTGCGGAAATCCAGCGACAGCGAGCCGATGTTCATCTCCAGCGCATTCAGCACCGAGGCGTAATCGCCGGGGTCGGTGACGATGGCGACATAGGCGTGGTTCCT
>NZ_RZQI01000306.1:0-6299 GCF_003998335.1 Mesorhizobium sp. M7A.F.Ca.CA.002.05.1.1
GGTTACGGCGGCGCTTGGTGCAGAGCCGCCGAGCCGAGACCAAGAACTGTCCATGAGTCTTCGAGCGCTGCTTGACGCGCACAAGATAGCTTATGCTGAGTTCGGCAAAGCCCTATACGAGTTAGGCGGTGGCAGCGGCGACCCCGCCAGAGCCAGCCGGCAAGAGCAGAGGGCGCTCTCGCCATCTGCGGCTATCCTGCCGTCGGGGGAGGGGATCGCCTAGCCAAGGCCCGATAT
Organism: Mesorhizobium sp. M7A.F.Ca.CA.002.05.1.1; assembly: GCF_003998335.1. NCBI lineage: Bacteria > Pseudomonadati > Pseudomonadota > Alphaproteobacteria > Hyphomicrobiales > Phyllobacteriaceae > Mesorhizobium > Mesorhizobium sp. M7A.F.Ca.CA.002.05.1.1. The sequence continues at coordinate 238 of NZ_RZQI01000306.1, forward strand.
CTTTTAGAGATGGAGTCGCGCGGCGAACTCGACCTCGCATAGCAGGCAGTCCTTCAATCGACGATTTGGGAGGTATGATGCGACCGGCGCACGCACGGTCGGGTAATGAACTTTTGGGTATGCGCCTCATATTGGACGCAGAAGGTTAGTTTGTGTGCCCGTAACGCGTCTCACAAGAGGCGCATCGGTTTGCTACTGCAGCGTGATGACCGTCGGATTGCGACGACCACGTTCCAGGCCGCTTAGATATTGCTGGCTGAACCTGAGCGCGCTTCCACCTTGCCTTCTCCCGACGCAAGCGACCGAAATTTCGGCCGCGAGTTCGAGCATTTCCATGTGCGTAGACTTGGCAGCTTACACACGTTGAGTTTATCAACTTCTTTATTCGTCAAGCTCCGACTTCGTTCCCTGCAGATCAGCTGAGGGGCGCTTCAGCAATTCCGCGGCGTCCACGCCCAGCACTTCGGCCAGCCTATCAACGACGTCGATGCTGGCGTTATACACGTTGCGTTCCAACGCACTAATGTAGGTGCGATCGATCCCTGCCTGATGCGCAAGCTCCTCCTGTGACAGGCCTTTGGTCTGCCGCAAAGTTCTCAGGTTGCGCGCGAACACCTCTCGGATTTCCATAGATACGAGAGCAGTGCCTTGAAGAGTATTTCACCACGGAGTATTCTCGACAATCGACGTTCGGAGATTCGGGATCCGTGATTGGTTTGGGACGGGAGAGCTTCCGCTCGAGTTCATGCTTCTCTTCGCGGTCGGCGTGCAGCCGCCGCAAGATGGGGTTGGAAAGGCTGGTGAACCGGATCTTCAATGCCGCCCTTAAGGTATTTTTTCTGCGGCTGAGACGAGTATCCCCGGGCCGCAAGACCCTACTGGCGATTGGTGCCGCAAATCCGGCATCAAACTCTCTGACCATTCGCGTAATCCACCAAAGGCCAGAAAGCGGACCAGGAAGGTTTCGCACTCCCTGTTCATTGGAGGTTTGGTGAGTTTGGCCGGAGCATACCGCGACGAACTCTCCAGTCTGGAGTGATATATGCAGCATCAGAAGGCTTTTCCGGAATCGAAGCGCACCAGATTTGAGGTGTTGACAAGGGCTGGAGCGGAGACCGCGCCTCATCCCACCGATCAGCATGTTGGCAGGCAGATCGCGATCATTCGCGTCCAGTCAGACGTCTCGCAGGCACAGCTTGCCCGATCCATAGGTGTCAGCTTCCAGCAGCTTCAGAAATATGAGAACGCGAGGAATCGCGTGAGTGCTTCCATGCTCTACGAGATCGGCAGGTCCCTGGACGTCCCCGTCCGTCGCTTCTTCGAAGGCCTGCCTGGGAATGAGACCAGCCGTGAAGCTTCGCCCCTGCCTGTCGACGAGCGCATCGACTTCATTGCAAGCGCGGAAGGCCGGCGCCTGATCGAGGGGCTGATGCATCTTCCTTCACGAGTGCGTGGTCGCATGGCAGCTGTAATCGCCGCATTGGGCGAGGAATTAGCGGAACCCGATTCCTATAGGGACACCAAGGCGACCGAACCCATGCCTGCCAACCGCAAGTCCATTTGAAAGGTGGTTGCGGCGGTTTCGTAGCAACCTGGGAGTATCGCCAGCAGGTAAATCAAAGCCGGGCGGTTCCCATGCCGCAGCTTCGCACCGGCCATCTGCCGTGTGCCTCCTTTTCCTCTACCTCGAAGTGAAAATCCCTGAATCGTTTCGCCTCGAAGCGAGGCAGCATGTCGGAAAGTTGGGCCCTGGTGACGTCAAGGGAGCGGCTCAGAGACTTCTTCTCCTGAAAGACTGCACAGCATGGCACCGCATCAACAAGCTACGGTCCCTGAAAGTGGAGGGTCGTTTACAGGCCTTCGACGCGTAAGGATCGCCCCCTGTGCGTGCGTCAGGAAAAGCGCCGCGGCGGGCTCTGCCCACAAGAAACTCAGTCGATAAGGCCTAGGACGTCATCACTCTGGCCTGGCTGTGCAACGAAGACTTGTCCAATCGCCAAATAGACTAAGGTCCGTCCTGGCAAAATCCGAAGTCAGCAGCCCGATCGGAGCATGGCATCTCGGCGGCGATCGCCAGCTCTTCCGCAGAGATGGCGCCGCCTGAATCAAGCCCAAGTTCAAAAAGTGGGGGCGACTGGATCATTATCGTTGCCCTTATGGAAGCCACCAAGTAGTTGTTGCGTAGTGGAGGACTGAATACATCATGCAAATAGAATCACCGGTCGGATCACGGCTCGCTACGTGATCGTGCTTCGTCAACGAAAGCTATCATTGGACCGCGGCTTCCGGCTGGGGAGATTATTATCCGTGCTCGAAGCGTCTTCGCTGGTCTATACAGTTGGACAAATTGGCTCAAATTGGACCCGATCCTTGACCGAGCTTCGAGGAGACAGCTTGACTTGGGGTTGAGACATCCGTGAACCGCCTGATCAACGTGACCATCCGTGTTGAACGAAAGCCTTAAGCAGGTGCCGGAAGCCAGATGCGGCCTTCCAGGCAGCTCTGATGTCAGGATAAAGTTTAGAAGGGGTCTAACTATCCCTAGGCCAATTACGCTGCGAGGAATGGCCCTAGCGCACGATGGCATAATGGGTGCTGTCGCGATGCTACTAGCATTTGTGTTGCGACTGGATTTTGATGGCTTCCTGCTAAATTGGCCGGTATTGCTTGGAGCAGCTACCCTCTTCGGGGTCATGGTCAGTACGGCAGGTTTCTTGCTGGGACTAAACCGCGGAATATGGCGCTATGCGTCGCTTCCTGATTTGGTAGCAATCGCTGGCGCGACTAGCGTGGCCATCGCGCTCTTTATTGTCGCTGAGTTCCTTCTGATTCGGCTGAATGCGATCCCACGCTCTTCTGTTGTCATAGCCTGGGCGTTCACCGTCGTGCTGTTGGCCGGACCTCGCGCTGCGTATCGAGTTTACCGCAATCACCATGACAGCAAACGAAGAAGAAAGGCCGAACCCGCCGGGGGAAGAAACGTGCTCTTGATCGGAGCTACCGACAATGCGGAAGCTTTCCTGAGGGCTATAAAGGAAAGGGATCGTGCCTCATTTGAGGTGCTGGCAATCATTGACGAGAGAGGACGAAGAACAGGCCGATCTATCCGCGGAGTTCCAGTTATGGGGCCTTTGGAACGGCTACCCCAGATTCTCTCCCGATTTGAGGCTCGGGGGCGCCGCCCAGAGGCGATAATCCTCACGCGATCACGTGATGATTATGAACGTCATGCCAGCATTGAAGCGCTGGTCGAAATTGCCGCAACTCAGAAGCTAGAAATCCTTCGGCTGCCAAATTTGCTCGATATGCAAAGCATCGATGCGGAGATCGAACTGCGGCCAATCAAGCTGGAGGACCTTCTGCAACGAGACCCCGTTCGACTGGACGTGCCCAAGATCCAGTCGATGATTCAGGGTAAGACCATCATGATTACAGGGGCCGGTGGCTCCATTGGATCTGAGTTGGCACGACAGATTGCTGACCTGAAGCCCGGAAGCCTAATTCTTCTCGATGCCAGCGAATTCGCGCTCTACACAATCAAGTCCGAGCTGTCTCAGAGATGGCAAAATATCGATATCCAAGCCGCTCTTTGCAACGTGCGGGAAAAAGAGGCGGTGCGCACGATCGTTGAACGCTTCAAACCTGATGTGCTGTTCCATGCTGCGGCACTGAAGCATGTGCCGATGGTTGAGGCTCAGCCGCTCGAAGGCATTTTCACCAATGCAATCGGAACACGAAATGTCGCCGATGCGGCGCTCAGTGCAAATGTATCCAGGATGATCATGGTGTCGACCGACAAGGCGGTAAATCCCGCCAATGTTATGGGGGCAACCAAGCGAATGGCGGAGATGTATTGCCAGGCGTTGGACCTCGACCCGGAGGTCATCGGCACGCGGTTCATCACAGTTCGGTTCGGCAATGTCTTGGGGTCGGCTGGCTCGGTCGTCCCTCTTTTCGAACAGCAGATCAAGGCGGGTGGTCCTGTGACCGTCACTCATGCCGATATGGAACGCTTTTTCATGACGATCCCTGAGGCCTGTCTCCTCGTTCTACAGGCGGCGGCATACACCCCCGCGCCACAGCATGAGCGAGGCCGGATTTTCGTGCTCGATATGGGGTCTCCGGTGAAAATCGTCGATTTGGCACGAAATCTTATTCGGCTCTCGGGACGGCGACCGGGCAAGGATATTCAGATTATCTACACGGGGCTGCGGCCAGGAGAGAAGCTCTACGAGGAGCTGTTCGACAGCAAAGAGACCTTGAGTGAGACAGGAGCCCCAGGCATCTTGGCCGCATCGTCGCGGTCGATCAAACGTGCTGTCATTGTGCGCATTTTTGATGAAATGCAATGCGTGGTCAGCGCCCGGGATCTGCAAGGCGCCGTGAAGCTCCTCAAATCGACTGTGCCGGAGTTCACTCCCGGCATCGAAGATCACCTGCTGATGAGCATCAAGCGTTCGGCTGAGTCATGAACCTCGCGACCGCGGCTTTGTGCGGCAGCCCGTCACCAGACCGAATTAACGAGAAGTTGCGGGTGCTGGTCGTCAGTCAGCATTTTTGGCCCGAAACGTTCAGAATCAACGAGGTTGTCGAGTCGCTTCGCTCGTGTGGGTGCGACGTTGAGGTTTTGTCCGGTCAGCCGAACTATCCGCATGGCCAAATATTTGAAGGCTACCGAGCGCTTAGCTCAGGGACTCAAATTCATCCGTCCGGGTACCTGATACACCGGGTGCCTGTTGTACCGCGAGGCAAAGGCGGGGGGCTACGGAGAGTGTGGAATTACCTCTCATTCGTCGTGTCGGGGAGCATCATCGGGCTATTTTTAACGCGATCCAAGCGATACGATATTGTCTTCGTGTATGCGAACTCCCCGATTCTGCAAGGATTGGTAGGGGCCGTTTTCAGACAGTTCAAATCTGCCGCTCATGTGATTTGGGTCCAGGATCTGTGGCCGGACAATTTGGAAGAAACAGGGTTTGTTCGCAACCAGCGAGTGCTGAGCGCTGTGGAGGCCCTCACTCGTTTCATTTACCAACGTTCCGACCTTCTTCTAGCCCAGTCACGCGGTTTCATCGCAAAGATACGCGCCGTTGCCGGCGATGCGGTGCCAATCGCATACCACCCCAATCCTGGCGATTTGAATCTGGCGGTGGATAGCAAATTCACGGGTTCGCCTCTGGATCTTACGCGCGGGTTCAATGTCGTGTTTGCGGGTAATCTCGGGTCAGCTCAGGCGCTGGAGACAGTTTTAGACGCGGCAGGCCGAATATCAGATCCCGAGATCAACATCGTGCTTGTTGGAAGTGGAAGCCGGTCTGAGTGGCTCAGGACCGAAATTGAGCGACTTCATCTCACCAATGTCATGCTAGTAGGACGATTTCCGCCAGAGGCAATGCCGGCGGTATTTGCACAGGCCTCTGCTCTCCTAGTCACACTTAACCGGGCAAAGGGTTTAGGTTTGACGGTGCCGAGCAAAATCCCGACATACTTAGCAGCTGGGCGCCCCATCTTGGCGTGCCTTGATGGCGAGGCGGCCGATATCGTAAGCGAGGCCAAGGCGGGCCTAGTTGTGCCAGCCGAAGACAGCATAGCCCTGGCAGAGACAATCATACGATTGAAGGGCCTCCCAAGAGAAACGCGGGAGGCGATGGGTACTGCGGGGCGTGAATATTTCAATCAGCATTTCGCACCTGGTCCACTCGCTCTTGATTTAGTCGAACATTTCCGTCGGGCTTTAAGGGAGCGACGAGCATCACGGAGATAGCGAGAGATACCATGGCTCAATCGACGCACCCCAGAATCCTTGTCCTCGGTGCCTCGGGCATGCTGGGCAATGCAGTTTTCAGATTCTTTGCGAACAGCGAAGGCTACGTAGTTTTTGGCTCCACCCGTTCAAATAATCTGCATCCTGTTTTTCCAGAAAGTCGGGCGACGCTGATCGACGCAGGCGACGTCGAGAATTTTGATGGACTAAGCAAGATTTTCGCGGTGGCAAACCCGGATGTGGTCATAAATTGCATTGGGCTTGTCAAGCAGATGTCATCTGTGAATGACCCTCTCGC
>NZ_RZQI01000307.1:0-6283 GCF_003998335.1 Mesorhizobium sp. M7A.F.Ca.CA.002.05.1.1
GCCACCACCCCGCGGATCCTTTTGATGGACGAGCCGCTATCGGCGCTTGACAAAAAGCTGCGCCAGGAAATCCAGGCCGAGATCCGCCGCATCCACCGGGAGACAGGCGTCACCATCCTCTATGTCACGCACGATCAGGAGGAGGCGCTGCACCTATCCGATCGAATCGCGCTGTTCAGGGAAGGCCGCATCGAACAGATCGGCACCGGCGAGGATCTTTACCTCCGGCCGGCGAGCGAATTTGTTGCCGGCTTCATCGGCAACTCGAATTTTCTGCCGGCTGAGCATTTGCAAACCGCGCGTGGCGTATCCACGATCCGCCTGGCCGAGGGCTCAATCGTGACCGGTATCAAAACGACAACGTCCTTCGGCCAGGGTCAGAGGGTCCGGCTGATGGTGCGCCCGGAAGCCTTCCGCCTCGCGCCTGGCCCCACGAGCGCGGCGCTTGCCGTCGAGATCATCGATACGGCGTTCTTCGGCGACCGCCGGCGCGTCGTGGCGCGCACGGCCGCCGGCGAGGAAATCGATGTCAGGCCAACCTCTGACGCCGAGGGAGCAGACAGCCCCGCAACATCAGGCAAGCGCATCTTTTTTGATCCCGGCTCGGCCTTCTTGTTTCCGGCCTGAAGGGCCGGATTGGTCAGGTCAAGTCGACGTCTGTCAAGTTCCGAAGAACCGCTTCTTAAAATCCGTGTCTGAACGCTGCCGATCCGCTCCTGGCTCAATGCCGCAACCGTTCGGGCTGTTGTGGCTCTGCTTTGATCTTGACTAATTAACTGTCTTGCAAACACGGACGTTGCGCTTCCTCGCGCATAGAGTTAATAATCTCCTAATATAAGCGTATTCTAAATCTCGTGCTCGCGAGTTTGGATGACGCAATTGGGGTAGGGAGAACGGGCGCGGCTGCCAAAGCCGTCGCAGCCACAGTTATTGAGCCATCATCCGCCCGCGAACGGTCCGCTTAAGCCGGCTGTTCGTAGCGCGGTGGCTCGTCTGGATGGCTCTGCCAATTGATGCCTGCCCGAATTCGCATGCCGGTCCGCGCTATTCTTCATCTGGTGGCAGCGGAACGTGCCGGACCGTCAATAGAACAGATTTGGGGCGTCTGTTCTTAAACAAAGGGGGGTTGAAAATGGCTACTCAGGTCACCGGTGCCGGCGGCACCACGACGTCGTTCTCGAACACGCCGCAAGCGAAGGACGATCTTCTTGCCTTTTCGGAAGATGCCACTGGCGTCTTGATCCTGAATGTATTGGCGAACGATCTGGGAGGAGCGGCCACACAGCTGTATTCTATCGACAACGCAGACAGTCTTACGACAGCGACGAAGATATACGCACCGACAGATCTACTGGCGCGCGACATCACATACTCAAGTGATAGTGCAGCGCTCGCCGCGCTCCCAGCGACCGCCAATACGAGCTTTCTAGGCGCTCGCATCTGGATAAGCGCCGATGGTACGATCCACTACAACAAGGCAGATATCGACGCCCAGGTGCAGGCACTTGGGCAGGGGCAGATTCTCACCGACAGAGTGACCTACGCCATTCAACTCGGCAATGGCACGCTAAGCTGGGCCACGGCTACCATTCAGTTCACCGGCATCAACGACGCCGCGGTGATTACTGTCAATGGTGCCGAAGACACCTCGGTGACGGAAAAAAGCGGTGTCGCCAACGGCACGCCAGGCGACGCGACGGCCTCCGGCGACCTCGATGCGACCGATGTCGACAGCTCGGCGCTGTTTACCGTGCAGTCCGGCGTGGCCAAGACCTATGGCACCTTCTCGATCGATGCCAACGGCACCTGGAGCTATACGCTCGACGACAACAACGCGGTCGTCCAGGCGCTCAACAGCACCGGGGCGAACACAACGCTGCATGAACTGGTGACGGTTACGACCGCCGACGGCACCCAGAAGGTGATCGACATCACCATTCATGGCGCCAATGATGCCGCGGTGATCACTGTCAATGGTGCCGAAGACACCTCGGTGACGGAAAGGAGCGGTGTCGCCAACGGCACGCCAGGCGATGCCACGGCTGCGGGCGATCTCAATGCGACCGATGTCGATAACGCGGCTACCTTTAACGTGCAGTTCGCCGTCGCCAAGACTTATGGCACCTTCTCGATCGATGCCAACGGCACCTGGAGCTATACGCTCGACGACAACAACGCGGCCGTTCAGGCGCTCAACAGCACTGGGGCGAACACCACGCTGCATGAACTGGTGACGGTCACGACCGCCGACGGCACGACCAAGGACATCGTCATCTCGATCAACGGCGCCAACGACGCGGCGGTGATCACCGGCGATGCCAGCGGCTCGCTGACCGAAGCCTCCGGCGTTGCCAACGCCACGGCCGGCACCTCGCCGGCGACCGGCGATCTCAATGCGACCGATGTCGACAATACGGCGACCTTCAACACCCAGGCCGCCGTCGCCAAGACCTATGGCACGTTCTCCATGGACGTGAACGGCGCTTGGAGCTACACCCTGGACGACGCCAACGCGGCCGTTCAGGCGCTCAACAGCACCGGAGCGAACACCACTCTGCACGAACTGGTGACGGTCACCACCCTCGACGGCACACAGAAGGTGATCGACATCACCATCCACGGCGCCAACGACGCGGCGGTGCTATCGTCTGCCTCGGCCAACCTGACCGAGACCAACTCGGCAGCAGATATCTCGACTTCCGGCACACTGACCATCTCGGACGTCGACAGCCCCGCAACCTTCGTCGCCCAGGCCGCCACCGCCGGTACCTACGGCACCTTCGCCATTAATGCGGCTGGTGCGTGGACCTACACGGCAAGCTCGGCCCATGACGAGTTCGTCGCCGGCCAGCACTATACCGAAAACTTCGATGTGGTCAGCGCCGACGGCACCCACACGTCGGTCGCCATCGACGTCCTCGGCACCGCCGATGCCCCGCCGCGCTTTGCTCCGACGGACATTCAGCTCACACCGAGCACTACGACGGACAATGTGACTTTCAGTTCGTTCCAGTTCACGGGAACACTGTCCGCAACCGATGCAGATCCCGGCGGCTTCGTCTACAGCATCACCTCGCAATCGGACCCTGGACTGTTTTCGATCGCCGGCAACACATTGAGCTCGGGAGATCTCTCGCCGAGCAAGGCGTATTCCATAACCGTGCAGTCAACGCAGGTCGGCGATCCGGTCGGGCCTGCTTACCAGTATTCCGAAACTTTCCAGGTCATCACCGGCAGCAATGGCAACTCAAGCGACAATCTCAGCAGCCCCGTAGGCGGCGACGATATACTCTACGGCAATGGCGGGGCGGACCAGATCTTTGGCCTGGCCGGCAATGACACGCTGTTAGGCCAAGGCGCTAATGATACCCTGTCCGGCGGCGACGGCAATGACCGGCTGGTCGGTGGTGCCGGCGCCGACACGCTTAGCGGCGGTCTGGGCGCCGACACATTCTATTACGGATCAGCCGTTGCGGATTCTGCGCCGGGTGCCGGCAGTTTCGACACCATCACCGACTTCGTGCATGGGGTCGACAAGATCGACCTGTCCTCAATCGACGCCAGCGGAGCCGCCGGTGATCAGGCGTTCCTGTTCGGAGGGCAGAATGTGAATACCGTCGCCAGCAGTATCACGTGGTCGGAAAGTGGCGGCAACACAATCGTCCGTGCGGACGTAACCGGCAACACAGGCGCCGATTTCCAGATCACGCTGACCGGTACCGGGCTCGGACTGACGGCGAGCGACTTCGTGCTTTGAAACCAGGAGGTGAGTCGCTTTGCGGCTCACCTCGTTGCTCGATGTGATTGGGCCTCCGCGTTAAGGTTTACGACGGGACTACCGACGGGCCGCGTGGCCGGCTGAAGGATCGGGGATAGTATCGGCATACAGGTGGACAGGGGGGCGGTTCTCCGCTGGGTATTTGAGTCTCGAAAGAAAATCGCAGATTGTGAAGGACGCCCTTCTGGCGTGCCGTCATTATTTCCTGATCGCGGCAGGCTTCAGCCTGGCGATCAACCTGCTCTATCTCGCCTCGCCGCTCTATATGCTGCAGATCTACGACCGTGTTGTGACCAGCGGTAGCCAGACTACGCTGGTAATGCTTACCATCGCGCTCCTGGCGGCGTTCCTTGCGCTGGCAGGTCTCGACCTCATGCGTGCCACGATCCTGACCCGGGCTAGCGTACGCCTCGACCGGTTGCTGTCCGCGAGGATCGTGGCCGCGTCGGTCGAAACCACGCAGTCGGGCTCCTCTCAGAGCCAGCCAGTGCGTGACTTTGACACGTTCCGGCAGGTCATAACTGGCATGGGCATCAATGCGCTGTTCGACCTGCCATGGTCGCCCATCTACATCGCCATCATCTTCCTGCTGCACCCCTGGCTCGGCTTCTTTGCGCTCGGCTCGTCGCTGCTGCTCGTCACCATGGCGGTGCTCAACGAATATCTGGTGCGCGCCCCGCTCAAGCAGGCCAACGACTTGGCGACGGCCAACTACAATTTCACCGATATGAGCCTGAGGAACTCGGAAGTCATTCGCGCCATGGGCATGATCGAAGGCCTCATCGGCCGCTGGGGACGCGACCGCAGCTTGGCGCTTCAACGCCAGACGCAAGCCAGCGACCGCGCCGCCTTGATGTCGGGGATGATCAAGTTCCTTCGCTTGACCATGCAGTCGCTGATCCTCGGCCTCGGCGCCTATCTGGTGATCGAACGGCAGACCACAGCCGGCTCGATGTTCGCGGCCAGCATATTGCTGGGCAGAGGACTGCAGCCCGTCGAACAGATCGTTGGCCTCTGGCGCAGCCTGATCCTGGCGCGGGCGGCGCTGGCGAGGGTTCACAAACTGGTCGACGGGGGCACGCAGAACGCAAGATCGTTCAACCTGCCGAAGCCAACCGGCAAGATTTCGGTCGAGCAGATCAGCTTTGCAATTGCCAGCCAGCAGAAAGTGCTGCTCCGGGACGTATCATTCCGGCTGGACGCAGGCGAGGCGCTGGGAATTGTCGGCCCGTCCGGCGCCGGCAAGTCAACGCTGGCTCGTCATCTCGCGGGCGTCATGCAACCCAGCCGCGGCACCGTCAGGCTGGACGGCGCCGATCTGTCGCATTGGGGACACGACGCGCTTGGTGACCACATCGGCTACCTGCCGCAGGATATCGAACTCTTCTCCGATACGGTCGCCGCCAACATCGGCCGCTTCAAGACCAATGTCGACCAGGAGGTCATCGAGGCCGCGCGGCTCGCCGGCGTGCACGAGATGATCATCCGCCTGCCGCAAGGCTATGAGACCCAGATTGGCGAAGGCGGCGCAGTGCTGTCGGGAGGATATAGGCAACGGATCGCTCTTGCTCGTGCGGTGTTCGGAACGCCGAACCTGATTATTCTTGATGAGCCGAGCTCCAATCTGGACGCCGATGGCGACCGCGCGCTGAGCGAGTGTGCGATCGAGCTCAAACGCCGGGGCAGCACGGTGATCATCGTCTCGCACCGGCCCTCGACCCTGGCGAATGTCGACAAGATCCTTCTGTTGCGCGATGGCGCGGTCGAGGCCTTCGGCATGAGAAACGAGATCGTGGCGCTGCTCAACCAGCGCGCGGCTCCAATGGCGGTGGTAACGCAATGAGCCGTGTTTGGAGAGAGCGATGAGCGACGGCGCCCTTACCTACCGAAGCCTGCCCGGGGAAACCGGCATCCTCGCTCCGGATTCGATCCGGGTGCCAGCCTATATCGGCCTGCTGATCATCGTTGCCTTCTTCGGTATCTTCGGCGGCTGGGCAGCCTTTGCCCCACTGAACGGCGCCGTGCTCGCCGACGCCATCGTCAAGGTGGAAGGCAATCGCAAGAGCGTACAGCACTTCGACGGCGGAACGGTGAAGGAAATCCGCGTCAAGGATGGCGACGTCGTCAGGAAGGGCGACATAATGCTGAAGCTGGACGACACCATGATACGATCCGAGTTCAATCTCTATGCCCAGCAATATGCGCTGCTGCGTGCAACCGATGCCAGGATTCGGGCCGAACTGGATGGCAGCGAGGCTGTTGCCTTTCCCAAGGACATCCTCAAGGAGCACGAGGCCTACCTCAGGGATGCGATGGCAAACCAGATCGCCGACCTGGAAAGCCAGCGCGCCTCGATGGCCGGCGCCAGGCAGATTCTCGAGCGGCGGATCGCCGAGCTCGAGGAGCAGATCCAGGGCAAGCAGGCTCGGGTCCAATCCTACCAGGCCCAGATGCAATCGACGATCGACGAGAAGGCCAGCCTGTCAAAGCTGCTCAAGGCTGGAT
>NZ_RZQI01000308.1:0-6271 GCF_003998335.1 Mesorhizobium sp. M7A.F.Ca.CA.002.05.1.1
CCTCACCGATGTCGGCTCGACCAAGGCGTCCGTCATCGCGCAGATGCAGCCTTATGTGCCTGAAGGCGTCCATTTCATTCCCGGCCACCCGCTGGCGGGCACGGAAAAATCCGGCCCCGACGCCGGTTTCGCCGACCTGTTCGACAATCGCTGGTGCATCTTCACGCCGCTGCCCGACACCGACCCGGATGCGCTGGAGAGGCTGTCGGAGTTCTGGCGCCGCTGCGGCGCCAACATCGACACGATGGATCCGCAGCATCACGACATGACGCTGGCCATCGTCTCGCATTTGCCGCACATCATCGCCTACAACATCGTCGGCACCGCCGATGATCTGCAGTCGGTAACCAAGTCCGAAGTGATCAAATATTCGGCTTCCGGCTTCCGCGACTTCACCCGCCTTGCCGCCTCCGACCCGACCATGTGGCGGGATGTCTGCCTGCACAACAAGGACGCCATTCTCGAAATGCTGGCGCGGTTCTCGGAAGACCTGGCGTCGCTGCAACGCGCGATCCGCTGGGGCGATGGCGAAAAGCTCTTCGACCTGTTCACCCGGACGCGGGCTGTGCGCCGCTCGATCATCGAAGCCGGCCAGGACATCGACGTGCCCGATTTCGGTCGCCAGGCCGTCGAGCATCCCGCGAAGGGCTAGAGCAATTCCAGGAAAAGTGTGAGGCGTTTTTCCCGGGAAAAGCGCTAGCGCTTTCCCTTGGGAATTGCGTCAAAACAAAAGCGTCAGTTTCAGGCTGGCCAGGCCTGCGCAACCATGGCCAGCGTCTCGGCCCTATCCGGCGCGCCCAGCCTGCCGCCGAAGCGCAGGCATTTGAGCGCCGCGGCCGCACTGGCAAAGCGCAAAGCCTGCTCGACCGGCATGGCTTCCGCCAACCCGACGGCGAAGGCGCCGTGGAAGACATCGCCGGCGGCCAGTGTGTCGACCGCCTTGATTTTCGGCGCCGCGACATGGCGCACACAGCCTGCGGAACGGTCGTGCCACCAACAGCCCGCCGCGCCGCCGGTTACCGCGACAAAGGCGTCGGTGCGGCTGGCGAGATCGGCGCAAGCCGTTTCCGGATCGAGCGCCTGGCCGCAGACGATGCGCGCCGCCGGCTCCGAAGCGACGATGTGCGTAGCGAGCGGCAACAGCTGTTCCAGGACCGGCAACGGTGCGGTGTCGGCATCGAGGATCGCCGGACGCCCAACGGCGCGTGCCGCCTTGAGTGCCAACGCTGCCGCGCCCGGCCAGCGGACATCGACCAGCACGGCGTCGAATGCCGTGAGGTCGGCGACCGGCAAGACTTCGGGATCGGCCTGGGCCAGCCCGTCATAGAACGGCACGATGATGCGCTCGCCATGCGCGTCGACCAGGATCGAGGCCAGCGCCGAGCGGGCGCCTCTGACGCGGCGCACAAAGGTGCAATCGACGCCTTCGGCCTTGATGCCGGCGATGAGCTGGTCGGCGACGGCATCGTCACCCGCACTCGCCCACAGCGATACCTCGGCCCCCAGGCGATGCGCGGCGCAGGCAGCACTGGTGGCCATGCCCGAGGCGATCTGGACGCCGTCGGAGGCAATGAACTTGCCTTGATGCACAGGCAGTGTCTCGACGCGCAGGATGGTGTCCAGCGTCAAGGCGCCAACGCTCAGCAGCTTCACGGGTTTTGCCATGGTTGAGCTATTCGACCGGCTTGATCTTGCCCAGCGGAATGAAGCCGAGCGAGGCCTTGCCCCTGACCACCTTCAGCGGCATCGACGGCTCGTTGCCGAGCACCGCCAGGGCAGAAAAACCCTGCTCGATCTGGCTTTTCTGCTCGGGTATGGCGGCGCCAAGGATGGCCGCCACCGCCTTCGGGTCCTTCAGCCTGATCATCAGATCGGCGTTGACCAGACCCTCGGCATCAACCGAGAGCGGTCCCGAAACGGTGATGCGCGCCGTGCCCGACGACAGGTCAAGGTTGCGGATCTCGATCGCCTGGCCACGAAGGCTCTTCACCTGCGTGCCGATCAGTGCGACACCGTTCTTCAATGTCACGTCGCCACTGGCATCGAGCGCCGGAAGCACGCGCCCGCCAATCGCGCCGGGGTCGATCTCGAGATCGCCGAAACTGCCGAGATAGTCGATATCCTCGCCGTTGGGCTGCAGCTGGCCCGATGCCTTGCCGGCGCTGAACAGTTGCACCGGATCGGTGTCGTCGGCCGGATCGGTCTGGCCGGACAGGCCCTCCGCCTCCAGAGAAATCCGCTGCGGCAGCGGCCACCACAATTTGAAATTGGCCTGCAGATTGTCCCAGTCGATCCACAGCGGCACCATGTCCGGAACTGAGGTCCTGAGCGGGCCGCGCAGATTGGCAACCGGCGACAGAGGCTGGATGATCTGGGCGGCTGCGTTGAAACTGCCGGCTGAGGCCGCGATGTTCCTGGCATCGTCTTCATAGGCGAGGTTGTCGCAGGAGACGGTAAAGCTCAAGGGATAGCCGCTGACCTGGAGATTGGCGCAGCCGGCCTCGACGCCATTCTTGTTGAGCGTGGCGACCGCCTTGTCGGCCTCGCTCCTGACGCGGTCGGCCAGATAGAACCAGCCGCCGCTGTAGAGGGCGAACAGCAGGACGATGAATGCTGCAAGCCAGAACAGGCGGCGACGGTTACTTGGCTGGCGTTCGTCACTTGACGTCATGCTTTGGCTCTCGTTATCGCATGGGTGTTGCGGACGGGTGGTCGATTCCGCCAGGCAGACAGACGAATAGTTAGACGGGACGGGCGGAAAAAACACCGGTCCGGGTGCGGTGTTGGCATCTTTTGCAATCAGGCGCGGCGATATGGGCGATTTTTGGGTGTTTGGCTATGGCTCGCTGATCTGGCGGCCGGGATTCGCGCATGTCGAAACCCAGCGTGCCCGCCTGCATGGTTACCGGCGCTCGCTCTGCGTCTATTCCTTCGTGCATCGCGGCACGCGCGAGCGGCCGGGGCTGGTGCTCGGCCTCGACCGTGGCGGGTCCTGCGTCGGCCTCGCATTCCGCGTCCCCGGCGACTTGCGCGACGAGGTCATGGCCTATCTTCGCGAGCGCGAACTGGTCACCAATGTCTATCTGGAGCGCATGCTCAAGATTCGCCTCGACGGGGGCGGTACGGTCGACGCGGTGGTCTACATTGTCGACCGCCAGCACGAGCAATATGCCGGAGCGCTCGACGCGGCGGATGCAGCGGCCGTGGTGCGCGGCGCGGTCGGCCAGTCCGGCAACAACGAGGACTATGTGCTGAGCACGCTTGAGCATCTCGAGGCACTGGGCATAAGCGACCACTGGCTGGAGGATGTCGCCAGCCAGGTCGCGCCTTTGTGAAGCTGGCTCTGCGGAAAAAGGCGGCCAGGCCTTTGACCTCGTTCAGGCAAGACCTAGGTTAGGCTCCGACCCTCAGCCCGCGGGCGCCATTTGCCCGCCCCAATCATCCCGGAGATCCGCCTTGCAGAAACGTCGTCTCGGTCGCACCGACCTTACCATCGCGCCGCTGGTTCTGGGCGGCAATGTCTTCGGCTGGACCGCCGACGAGAAAACCTCGTTCGACCTGCTCGACCGCTTCGTCGGCGCCGGCCTCAACGCCATCGATACGGCGGATGCCTATTCGCGCTGGGTTCCCGGCCACAAAGGCGGTGAATCGGAAACCATCATCGGCAAATGGATGAAAGACCGTGGCAATCGCGACAAGGTCGTGGTGATCACGAAGGTCGGTTCGGATATGGGGCAGGGGCACAAGGACCTGTCCGCCGCATACATCGAAAAGGCCGTCGACGCATCGCTGAAGCGGCTGCAGACCGAAGTCATCGATCTCTATCTGTCGCACTGGCCGGACCCCGCAACGCCCTATGAAGAAACGCTTGGCGCCTACGAGAAGCTGCTCGCCAAGGGCAAAATCCGCTATGCCGGCTGTTCGAATCTCGACGCCGGCCAGTTGCGTGCCGCACTCGATGTGGCGAGCTTGCGCAGTCTGTCGCGCTACGAGGTGCTGCAGCCGGAATACAATCTCTACGATCGCTCGTCCTTCGATGGGCCGTTGCGCGATCTGTGCGTGGCCGAGGACATCGGCGTCATCACCTATTTCAGCCTGGCCAAGGGTTTTCTCAGCGGCAAATACCGCAGCGATGCCGATCTCGGTCAAAGCCCGCGCGGCGGTGGCGTGAAAGACTATCTCAATGCGCGCGGCATGCGCATCCTTGCGGCACTCGACGCGGTTTCATCAAGGCATTCGGCCAAGCAGGCGGAAGTCGCGCTTGCCTGGGTGATTGCGCGGCCGGGTGTCACCGCGCCGATCGCCAGCGCCACCAAGCCTGAACAGATGGACAGCCTGATCAGGGCGGCGTCGCTGAAACTGACCGCCGCCGACATGGCCGAACTCGACAAAGCGAGCGGCTGAAGCTTCAGGCGCGACGCCTCGCACGAACGTCCAAGACGCCACTCTGGTCCTGCCATACCGTCTCTTCGCGCAAGGCAGGACAGAGGAGAGATGACTGAGCCGCTTCTTTCGCAGCCGGACTTTTGGGGGCAACTTCTCGCGCTCGTGCTTGCCGCCCTGGTGATCATGGGCAGCCCGGGTCCGGCAACGATAAGCGTTACCGCCGTTGGGGCCGCCTTCGGTTTGCGCCACTCGCTGGGCTATGCCTGGGGAATCATCCTGGGCACGATCGCCGTGCTTCTGGTTGTCGCGACCGGGGTCATGGCGGTGCTTACCTCGATGCCGAAGCTGGCGCCGTTGCTGGCTTTCGCCTCGGCGGCCTACATCCTCTATCTCGCCTTCAAGATCGCCACGGCGCCGCCCATGGCAGCACGCGGCGCGGAGGCTTCGTGTCCAACATGGCTGGCTGGATTCCTTCTCGCGGTCGCCAATCCGAAGGCCTATGTGGCAATCGCCGCCGTGTTCGCCGGTGCTTCGCCCAAACAGGGTAACACTGAGCTTGGTCCATGGCTGAAGCTGATGGCTCTCGCGCTGATGATCGTCGCCATCCATGCTCTGTGGCTTGTCTTGGGAGTGGCATTCGCGCGCTTCCTGCGCCGGCCGGCGGCCTCGCGGATCGTCAACCTGGTCTTTGCCGCGACGCTGGTGTTGACCACCGCGCTGGCCGTTTTCGGCTGAGAACTGCCGGCAGGAGACTTCCGGTTCAGGCTTTGGTTCTTGCGGCGTTGTCCAGCTCTTGCAGTCTTTTCACCGCTGTCGGCGGCAAGGCAGGCGGGTTTGGGCCGCGCGCGGCATCAATCAGGAACTGGTCGCAGGCAGCCTCGGTCTCGCCGATCAGCCGGGCCATGAATTCGTCCTTGCTCAGTCCCGGTGGGATCGGCGGCAGGAAGCGCGCCTTCACGGTGCCGGGGTAGCGCAGAAATTTTCGACGCGGCCAATAGAGACCGGCGACATGGGCAACCGGCACCACCGGAATGCCAAGTTGCGCATAGATTTCGACGATGCCGTATTTGTAGGCCGGCTCGTCGCCCGGCGCGCGTCTTGTCCCTTCGGGGTAGATGATGAGCTGGCGAGGATTGCGCGCCATCTCCGCCTTGGTCGCGGCGACCACGGCCTTCAGCGCTTTCGAACGGCTGCCGCGATGAACCGGAATCATGCGCATCTTCATGATGTACCAGCCGAAGAACGGGATCCAGGTGAGCTCGCGCTTCAGGATGTAGAGCGGGTCGTGAAGATAGGGAAAGAAGGCGATCGCATCCCAGAACGACTGGTGTTTGGGGGCCAGGATGAAGGAGCCTTCGGGCAGGTTTTCCCGGCCGGTGATCTCGCTCTTCGTTCCGGCGATCTTGTCGTAAAGCCACATCGAGGTGCGCGACCAAAATTTCGGCACGAACCAGGCGCGGTGCCGGGGCGACAGGAAATAGTATGGGGTCCAGAGGATCATCTGGACGATCAGGTTGACGTAAAAGACGAAATTGAACGTCAGCGATCTGATGTAGAGCATTTGGGGGGAGCCCGGTGAGGAGGTGAGCGTTGGTTACACCAAGCGCGGGAAAAAAGGAAATGGCCGCAGGGCGCTTTGGCTGGCAACGAAGAACGGTCGCCAATGGGGGTTGGCCTGGTTCCGCTACATCAGCCGCGCCAGCCGCTCCTTCAGGCGCGGGGCGGCAAAATCGAGGAATGCGCGCAGCTTGACCGGCAGCAGGCCGTGGCCCGCATGCACCAGGCTTACCGGCCATGGCTTTGGCTCAAACTCCTGCAGCAGGATGCGCAGCGTGCCGGACCGCAGCGCGGCTTCGATCTGGTAGGAAAGCACGCGTGTCAGCCC
>NZ_RZQI01000309.1:0-6263 GCF_003998335.1 Mesorhizobium sp. M7A.F.Ca.CA.002.05.1.1
TGGCGTGCGGCGATGCCGAAATGGTTTTCGGCCTCGCCCGCGGCAATCGAGCGGAAGTCAAACTCCCAATGTGCGGCATCGCGCCAGGCCGTAGGGGTTTCTCCGCCCAGGAACGGCTTCAGCGAGGCGCCGTCGAGATGCGGCGCGGGCTTTTGGCCGAGCAGGTCGAGAAGCGTCGGCAAAATGTCGACCGCTTCGGTGAAGCTGTCGACACTGCCGCCGGTCGCCTTGCCTTGGCGCGGATCGCGAATGATCAGCGGAATGTGGTAGCTGCCGTCGAAATAGCCGCCCTTGCCCAGCATGAAATGGTCGCCCATCATCTCGGCATGGTCCGAGGTCAGAACGATGATGGTGTCGTCCCACGCGCCTGCGGCCTTAACCGCTTTCCAGACGCAGCCGAGTTGCGCATCGACCTCGGAAATCATGCCGTAATAGATCGCGCGGATGCGGCGAAAATCGTCATCGCTCCAGTCGTGCACCTTGCCTCTGGCGTCTGGGCGGAATTTTATCTGTTTCTGCCGGCCGAGATCATAGGCAAGATAGGGATGGTTTTCCGCCTCTTCGTGCCAGCTTGCCGCGCGCCGGAAGGCCGGGCTGTCAGCCGGATCGTACATCGTGTTGTAGGGCTCCGGCACAATGAAAGGCGGGTGCGGGCTGATGAAGGAAAGATGCGCGAACCACGGCGTGGCGTCCTCCTGTTCGCCAAGCCAACGCGTGAATTCGCCGGTCAGGAAAGCCGCCGGCGTTTGTTGCCCGGAGTAGACGGGCGGCGCGTTGCTGATGGTCCCGGCCACGCCGTCGGCCAGCGGACGGTGGATGTCGGGGGACCCGGCGCTGGCGTCGACACCTTGCAGTTCCAGCCAGGATAGCCATTGCTTCTGGTGCTCGGGCAGCAACTGGCGCACCGTAAAGCCCGGCAGCACGCCTTCATAGCTTTGCAGCCGCGGATCGCCCGGCGCCAGCAGGCGCGGATCGAGCGAGACGTCGGTGTAGCCGAACAGCGTCGGATCATAGCCCAGGGCGCGAGCCGAGAGCGCGATGTTGCCGTGGCGAGCGTCGAGCGGCGTGCCGTTGCGGCAGACGCGGTTGTTCATCTGGTAGAGGCCGGTGTAGAGGCAGGCGCGAGCGGGCGAACAGGGTGCCGCGCCGCCATAGTGCCGCTTGAACAGCACACCCTCCGCGGCCAAAGCGTCGGTATTGGGCGTCTGCACGACCGGATGGCCGGCTGCGGACAGACAATCGCCACGCCACTGATCGCATGTGATCAGGAGAATGTTGGGCCGCCTGGCTTTTCCAGTCACTCACGATACCTTTTTCGCGGGATGTCGAACGCCGTTCATGGAACCGAATTCCGGCCACGGCGCAAGCCCGACTCTGCGGGCCAATTGGTGAACGAACCTTGTTCCATCGTTCACTTTTACGACACAGTCCATTCTGTGTTTGCCGCCTTTGCCTAAACTGCTCTGGTCCTCATATTGGCGTGGACAGCGGCGAGGGCCGCACATGCACCAAGGAAGGAGCAAGACAATGCTCGACCAGATCAAGGGCCTGCATCACGTCACATCGATGGCCAGGGATGCCCGCCAGAACAACGAATTCTTCACCAGGAAACTCGGCCAGCGCCGGGTCAAGAAGACCGTCAATTTCGACGCGCCCGACGTCTACCACCTCTATTACGGTGACGAGACCGGCACGCCGGGTTCGGTGATGACCTATTTCCCTTTCCCCGATATAGGCAAGGGCCGGCATGGGGTCGGGGAAGTCGGAACCACCGTCTACTCGGTGCCGGAAGGCACGCTTGGCTATTGGGAAAGCCGTTTTGCCGATGAGGGCGTCACCGGCCTGTCGCGCGAAGAGACCTTCGGCGAGAAGCGCCTGGCTTTTGCCGGACCGGATGGTGACGGCTTCGCGCTGGTCGAGGGCAAGGGTGACGGCAGAGCACCCTGGGCGAAAGGCGGTGTTCCGGTCGACCAGGCGATCCGCGGTTTACATTCGGTATCGCTCAGGCTGAAGGATGGCGGCGCCACCGAGGAGCTGCTGAAGTTCATGGGCTATGAGGAAGTCGACAAGTCCGGCAATCTCAGGCGGCTGGCGGTGAAGAACGGCAATGGCGCCGACGTCATCGACATCGAATCGCTGCCGAGCACGGCCTTCGCCGATCTCGGTGCCGGCTCTGTCCATCACGTCGCCTTCGCGGTCGAGAACCGCGCCAGGCAGCTCGAGGTACGCAAGGCGTTGATGGACACCGGTTATGGGGTGACGCCGGTGATCGATCGCGACTACTTCTGGGCGATCTATTTCCGCACACCGGGTGGCGTGCTGTTCGAAGTCGCCACCAACGAGCCGGGTTTCGATCGCGACGAGGATACCGCTCATCTGGGCGAGGCGCTGAAGCTGCCGTCGCAGCACCAGCACCTGCGGCCGTATCTGGAACAGCATCTGCAGAGACTGGAAGGCTGAGGTCATGAGCAAGGACGCTTACATCTACAAGCTGCTGCCCGGTTCGCCGGGTGGTCCATTGCTGTTCGTCTTCCATGGCACTGGAGGCGATGAGAGCCAGCTTCTGTCGCTGGGGCGCGATCTCGCGCCCCAGGCAACCATTATCTCGCCGCGCGGCGATGTGTCCGAACAAGGTGCTGCGCGCTTCTTCCGCCGCACCGGCGAGGGCGTCTACGACATGGAGGATCTGGCACGGGCGACGATCAGGATGGCGGGCTTCGTCAAGGCCCATGTCGAAGCAGCGAAGCCATCGGCCGTGCTGGGTCTCGGCTATTCCAACGGCGCCAATGTCCTGGCCTCGGTGGTGTTCGCGGTTCCAGCCCTGTTCGACGCGTCGGTGCTGATGCATCCGCTGATCCCGTTCGAGCCGCAGGTGAAGGGCAGTCTCGCCGGCCGCCATATTCTGATGACCGCCGGCAAGCGCGATCCGATCTGCCCGCCGAACCTGACCACGCGGCTCGAGGCCTATTTGCGTGCCGACGGCGCCGATGTCACAGTGGAATGGCACGATGGCGGGCACGAGGTGCGGCCAAACGAGATCGAGGCGGCACGGCGGTTCTTTGCCGATGCTGCCCAAGGAGCATAGCGATGCCTGACCAACTGCCTGAGATCGAACTTGAGGATCGCGGTTCCAAGGGCCGCTATGTCCTGCGTGGACCCGATGGCGCAGAGGCCGAGATGACCTTCACCAAGATCGGTGAGCACCAGATCATCATCGACCACACCGAAGTGCCGGACGTCTTTCGCGGCCAGGGTGCCGGGCTTCGCCTCGTCACCCGCGCCGTCGAGGATGCGCGTGCGGCGGGTAAGAAGATCATCCCGCTCTGCCCGTTCGCCAACGCCCAGTTCCGCCGCCATCAGGAATGGGCCGACGTGCTGAAGCGGTAGGGATTTCGTTGCCTGAAACGTTGCGGCAAGCGGCTGCCATCCTCCCGGGGCGGTCTGGCATTTGCGCGGGTGGCGCATCCTGCCTAAGTAGGTATGGTATATCTCAGCCGCCGCCGACAAACGAACCGAATGATCCCCTATGACCGAAACCGATCTCGTTCCCGTCTTCGACGGCCACAATGATACGTTGCTCAGACTCTATCAGTCGAAAGACACGGACGTCGAAAAGCTGTTCATCGAGGGGAAATCGGGCGGCCATATCGACCTGCCGCGCGCGAAAGCCGGCGGCTTCGCCGGGGGCATGTTCGCCATCTTTCCGCCACCTGTCGAGAAATCCAGGCGCGGCGCCGTGCCCCTGGCGCCGAGCGCCGCCGAACCGCTGCCCCCCGAGGTTCCGCGCAATGAGGCGCTGACCTCGACCATCGCGATGGCCTCGATCCTGTTCAGGCTGGAACGGGCCGGAGCGCTCACCGTCTGCCGCAGCGCCGGCGATGTGCGCGGTGCCATGGCGCAAGGCTCGATCGCCGCAGTGTTCCACATCGAAGGGGTCGAGGCGATCGATCCCGAGCTCACCATGCTCGACGTGCTGCATGA
Organism: Mesorhizobium sp. M7A.F.Ca.CA.002.05.1.1; assembly: GCF_003998335.1. Taxonomy (NCBI): domain Bacteria; kingdom Pseudomonadati; phylum Pseudomonadota; class Alphaproteobacteria; order Hyphomicrobiales; family Phyllobacteriaceae; genus Mesorhizobium; species Mesorhizobium sp. M7A.F.Ca.CA.002.05.1.1. The sequence continues at coordinate 3,982 of NZ_RZQI01000309.1, forward strand.
AGCCGGCCTGCGTTCCCTCGGCATCGTCTGGAGCCGGCCGAACGCCTTCGGCCACGGCGTGCCGTTCCGCTTCCCGTCCTCGCCCGACACCGGCCCCGGCCTCACCGATGCCGGCAAGGCGCTGGTCAAGGCCTGCAACCAGTTGAAGATCATGATCGACCTCTCGCATCTCAACGAGAAGGGCTTTCGCGATGTCGCGGCGCTCAGCGATGCGCCGCTGGTCGCGACCCATTCCAACGTGCACGCGATCTGCGGCCATTCGCGCAACTTGACCGACTGGCAGCTCGGCGCGATCCGCGAAACCGGCGGCATGGTCGGGCTGAACTTCGCAACCGGCTTCCTGCGCGAGGATGGTCGCATGAATGCCGACACAAGCCTCGACATCATGGTGCGGCATATCGATTCGCTGCTGCAGGCGCTGGGTGAGGACGGCGTTGGTCTTGGCTCCGATTTCGACGGCGCCATGATCCCGGCCGTCATCGGGGATGTCGCCGGCCTGCCGAAGCTGATCGATGCATTGGCGGCACGCGGTTTCGGCCGCGCACTGATCGAAAAAATCGCCTATCGCAACTGGCTCAATATGCTCGAGAAAACGATAGGTTAGAGACAGCCTGCGGCATGGCGTGTGCGGCCCGCCGGCATATGTCGACAAGGACATACTTCGTCGGTGGAAGCCGGATGCGATTGGGTGGATAGCCGGCAATGCTGAAGACCTTCACGGATGAGGGCGGCGAATTCGAGCGAACCGATGTCGTCATCGTCGGTGCGGGTTTCACAGGCCTGTCGGCGGCGCTCGAGATGAAGAAGGCCGACATCGATTTCATTCTGCTCGAAGCAGGCGACCGCGTCGGCGGACGCGTCGAGTCCCGCCTGAACGGACTTGGCGAACGGATCGATAGTGGCGGCCAGTTCCTGTGCGAGGACATGCCGGAATTGATGGCGCTGATCGAGGCGCGCGGCAAGACGCTGGTTGAAACCTATGTCGATGGCGATTTCATCACCCAGCCGACGATGTCCGTACAACGAGCAGAGCGGATCTATGACGCGGCAATGGCAATCCGCGAGCGCATGAACGGGATCGATCCGGACGACGTCTCGATTGCCGGACTGACCGTTGCCGACTGGCTTGCCCGCCAGCGCGATTCGGCCGACGCCAGGGCCGTCTTCCGTTCGATGATCGAAGGTCTCTGGTGCATGACGCTGGATCAGATTCCTCTCTGGTATCTGATCGACAATGACCGACGCGTCACCAACGAGGTGCCGGAGCTGCAATATTTCGTGCGCGAAACCATGCATTCACTGGCCGACGATCTGGCCCGCGACCTCAGTGATCGGTTGCGGCTCAGCGAGCCGGTCACGCGCATCGAGTATAGTTCGCAAGGTGTTCTTGTCGTTTCGGCCGGGGGTGCCATCGAGGCGCGCACGGTTCTGGTTGCCGTCCCCCCGGCGACGGTGACGGAGCTCGCCTTTGCCCCCGCCTTGCCATCTGGACTGGGGCGGGCGCTCGGCGCCTGGAAAAGCGGCGCGGCTATCAAGATCCTGGTGCGCTATGCCAAACCGTTTTGGCGCGGGCGGGATTTGAACGGCATGGTGATGTGGCTCGATCCGCCGGGGCTGTTTGCCTGCGACGCCGGCAAGGATGCGGAGCATGCCGCGCTCGTCGTGTTCGTCGGCGGGTCGCTCGCGCTGCGCTGGCGTGACCTCGGCGAGGTGGAACTGCGTGCGGAGGTGACCGGCCGGTTGGAGGCAGCCCTTGGCCCGGATGCCGGTGATGTCATCGATTTCAGTTTGCGTGACTGGGTAGGAGATCGCTGGAGCGGCGGCGCGTACAGCGATCTTGTTGTCGACGTGACAGCAAGAGATGCCGAGCGAACGATCCTTGCCGGCGCACCGCCGGTGTATCTCGCCTGTTCAGAACTCTCGCCGTCGTTTCCGGGGTATGTCGAGGGCGCCATCATTGCCGGGCGTATCGCCGCGCACAAGATCATTGCCGAGCTTCAAGCTCCGGTCTGAGCCTGGTCTTTTCGAAAAACTGTTTGGCAAGATCGGGTCAGGTTGCGCCTCGAGCCCGAGCGCCGTCGAAGCTATGCCCGATTTTGCCCGACTTCGCCCGAATGCTGTTTCGAATTGGTTACAGTGCCAGTCCTTCGCCACCCCATCGTCGTTACAAAGTGCGGATAAGTTCATTTCACCGCCAAAAGAAACTCAGCGAAGGGGAAGGCAATGCATGCGAAAATCCAGACGATCCGCGGCGAGAGCCGCCTTCAGGCTCCAGAGCGCAA
>NZ_RZQI01000310.1:0-6228 GCF_003998335.1 Mesorhizobium sp. M7A.F.Ca.CA.002.05.1.1
CGTGGGTGCTTGCGAGCGGATTGTATTCGGGCCGGAACTCCGCCTCTTGGATACGAGCTCTCCCGAATCCAATTTTCTCCACCACACCGTTGGGTCGTTGCGATGCGCCGATCCCGATCGGATCGGCTATGCCTGCTCCGCGCTCGCAGGAAGACCTTCCGCCTCGATCTTGGCGGCGCGATCTCGGCGATAAGTTGGATGGGAGGCAAGATACGCCGCCACGTCAACAGCAGGTAACGCGACATCGCAAATCGGCCCTGACGGTAGCCGATCGACTCCAATCGCCGGACCGCAACTCGCGCAGCGGCATTCGCGGTTTGGCCAGGAGAAATGCTCGCTGACTCACAGCGTGGCCGGCCGCATTCTGCCCTAGACCCCAAAGTACGTGCCCTGTCATGCAGCCTGCGCCGACGGGAGCTCGGCACGCGAATTGCGTGGTTGGCGGCCAAGCCCCGAGGTCAACAAAGACTTACAGAAAGCGGGGGTGAGTTTGCCGCGATGAATTATGACCTTCTCGCGACCGGACCTAGCATCGGCTTCCTCTCGCTCTCGATTGTAGCCGCGCTGTTCGTTGGATTTAACGTGGCAAGCGGTGAATTCGGAATCAGCCAGCCCTTCTAAGTTTCTGGCCAAGACGGGGCGACTCGTGTGGATGTGCACCCACATCGGGCTCGGCATCGCACCATTGACCAGCATCTTGGGCTGCAGCTTCATCTCAAACAGCTTTCCTGGCTCGCCACGCAGCGCGACCGGTGCCTCCGGCGGCATCAATTCGTCGGCATTGCACAAATGTTCCAGGTATTTTTGCGCCGGAAATGCGTAGGTCTTCATGCAATCAGTCGTAATGCCGGCTTTTCCTTCATTCAATGCGTTGGCCTGTCCCAGCACCATGTTCAGCAACCCTTTGAGCTGGTCTGTGCGTTCGTGCACTTTGGGTAGCTGGGTGGAGGTGAGTAGCAGGCGTACATTACGCCCGTGCAACCCGGCGAGACAGGTTTGCATCTCAATGGCCTGGGCTCGCAGGTACTGGGCCACATCGTCCACGACCTTACCGGCCTCCTCAGGCTTCATCTGGCGCACTTGGGAGACGACGCTTTGCTGACCGGCCAGATCGAACTGCAAAAGTTCGTCCAATCGTTTGAGCCGCTCCGTCAATACCTCCATTGACAACGCGGCGCCCCCGATTGTCGAGCCTGCCCCCGACGAACTCGCAGCCACCTCTTGCGCTCTCACCTGTGTACTCGCAACTTGATCCGAGCGCGCGAGAACCTTGGCTGCTGGCACTGTGCCGGCGTTCGAAGCGACTGGTGTTGATGGCTGCCCGGCGGCAGAAGTCCCGGCGCGAGCTGCCGACTTATGCTTTGACTTCCCTTTCCTTCGCGCTGTAGTGCCTTCTGACACTGCAGCCGTACCAGCAGTGTCAGCCGGTATCGCAGCGCCTGCCCTGGCCGGCATCGCAGCGCCCGCCTGGGCCTGTGGCGCCATGATGGCTGACGGCGGAGACTGCAGGTTCAACAAGTGCATGGCATCGTGCGCAGTGATCCATGCATCGTCCACGATCCGTTCGAACAGTTTCAATGGGAGGCCGGCATCTGGGTAGGTATGGCTTAGCTTGGTATGCACCTCGTGCAACGCCAATCCAAAATCCGAAAGCCGCTCCATGATTTTTTCTACAACCGCGCAATCATGAGCGTTGAGTGTTTTGCCATCCATTATGCCCTTCGCCAAAGAGAGGGCGCGAAGAGCTTCTTGAGCGGCGCTTGCCATCAGCTGCACCACTCCATTTCGACCGACGAGGAGTTCCTTCAAATCTGGCTCGAACCTGCTCGCCCGCAGTTCAATCTTGGCCCGCGCAAGACCGATCCGCTCACGGACCAGCCAGATCCTGACACTCAGTACCGAGCCGGCACGCAGCCGCAGTGCGCACCGCTCGGCTTCCCGCATCACGGGCGTTCCACTGGATAGGCTAGCGGTGGCAGCGCAGGCGGATCGCTGTCGTTCGGAGCGCCATGCCTTTTTTTCCCACCACTTAATTGCCGCCGTATGGTGGTTCTCCACATTTAAAATCAACAGCTCCTGCCGGTCCGCCTGGGAGTAGGAGTAGAGTCTATCGACCATACCTGCCGCTATCTTGGTCTTTTCGTCCAATTTCGTGATCGTCGACAGGCCAAGTTGGTCTACTTCATTCGCGGCGTCGCACACGATCTGGCAACATCTACGCACCTTGTCGTCTGGCATAATTGTCTGCGCCTCAGCCGCAGGCAGGCTAGCGCGGTACTCCAGAATTGCTGAGGCTGCACCGACGACCCGACTGATCAGCTCCACCGCCTCCTCGGGAACGTCGGTTTTCCTGGCCGCAGCCTCGCAATCAGTCAGTTGTTGAACAAGACTGTTCATTCTGAGCTGTGTCGGACTGATATCTTCATTTGACGATGAGCTGGTGCCTTCCACCTGCGCGGTTGATAGTTGGCTACCGACCGGCGCCATGGCTTCGCCCTCAGACATGGAGGGAGAACCGCGCCGCCTTGCGGCTGCGCCACGTGGCGCTACGGTTCCGCGTGGTGGCGCAGCGGCTCCACGTGGCGGTGTGTTCAGGATTTGATCTTCGCCAATCGAGGCGCCTGGCAGACTTTCGCGGGCATCGCCTGGACCGCGCGCAACTGGAAGGGAGGAGGGCCTCCTATCGGCGTCCCCAGAGCGCATCTGCTCCACAACGGAATCGAATGACTGTCCACCTTCTCCCGCAGCAAGACTTGATTGCGAAAGGGAACTGCTCGCCCGCCCCGCGCGGCTGGCTCCAGTTTCAGCCTGCGATTTCCGTGGTCGGCCAATGCCCTTCATATTGCGTCTCCGTAGTAGGCGAGAATGTGCTGCTATTGTGCTGGCGGCTGACGAGACCAGCGGCATCTTTCGGTTAACGTCACGGTCAGCCAGACCCGCGACGGCGTAATGTTCCCGCCAAAGTGCTTCTCAGTAGCAGGCCAAGATTGGCCCGAGCTCACAGGACTTTCGCAACGTTGCCATCGATGTCCTGAGATTATCAGCGCTTCAGTCCGCCGATTTCCAGGAACAGCGAATGAAATCAGACCAACTCGGCCAGCTCCCCTTCCTAGACACGTGCCTGACGATTTTATTGATGCGTCACTCCTCTCGTTCGCCACCGACAAAGTCACACATTTGCTTCAGAGAAGCGTGTGCGTTGCGTATCGCGCGGGAAACCATTTCGATCTATAGTTACAAAAAGTGTCGAGACGGGACCTTTGGATCCGAAGGTCAGGCACGGCCGGCCTAGATAGACCGCTTGGCTGACGATTAGCTGACGATGGGAGTTCTCACGAACAGGGCAAGAAAATCCGACCGCTTCAAGCTTTCGATATGGTGAGAAGAGGATCCGCACCGGCCTCCCAAAGCCGGCAGACCATCCCATGTTCGTACGGTCGCCGACCTTCTCGAGGCCAATGAGCTCACCGCGCCGGGCCGTGATGTGCAGGCGAGAGAATGGTGATGCAAAGACCGAGTTCCTGCTCGTTGCGTGCGCCCGTGGAGCCAGCAAGAATACGGTCATTGCGGTCATGCAGCACGTGGACCGTGCCTCCTGTTCGACACCACAGCATCGAGATGCAAACCAGCTGCTGCGGCTGCCATTCGGTCGCGGCATGCGTGGACGGCGGGATTGGCCGAACAGCCGAGATCGTGGTCGACTGTTCGATGCGAGAGCAACATCCTGCAGAGCATACGGTTTTTGCGCTGGCCGGTTTTTGTCAAAAGCCGTCAGGTTCTCGAAAGCTCCCGCCCTTAGCTTGATCGAGGTTAACCTTTAACACGTCGCCGCCAATGGCAAATGCCGGAGTACCTGATGATAGCAGCAATTGGGAGTGGAGTTGGCAACCTCGGGACTTCCTTGATCCGAAAGGGCCATGGGGATTCGAAATCCGAGCATTCTGGTGATGGCAAGCCGGCTGATGGCAATGATGGCAAGCCAGCTGGTGGGAATGATGGCAAGGCAGCTGGCGGGAACGATCGGGCGGATAACCGGACCGTTTCAAATGATCAACTTCAAGACAACTCACAGTCTGCAGCACAAAGTGAAGCCTTCCAAAGTATCCTGCGATCGTTCGCGTTCCAATTCGCGAACGATGCGATGGCTGAGGCCGATGAAGCTTTGGATGACACAGAAGATGCCTGACGCGGGAAAATCCGGCGTGAGGTCATACAGGCCGTTATTGACGGCACAACTCCAACAGAAAAAGGAATGATCATGGCTGCAGTTGATAATAATAAAAAATCAGGCAATACCAATACCAGTAGCGCCGGCAATACCGATAAAACTAACAGTGGCACTCCCGGCAATACAAGCGGAGCTGATGCTACTGCTTTTCAGGCGCAAGTGCAGGAACTAACCAATGTTAGCTTGGAGGCGACGAAAAGGAGTGTCCAGTTGCGCACTCTAACGACCAATCTCCAGACCATCAAGAAGGCCGCCGACGAACGCGTTTCGTAATGTCGGAGGCGGGTTTTAGACTGCCCCTTAGCGCGTCTCCTTATTGACGCGACGTAGTCCCGAAATGAGCCGCATGGCAATTGCCATGCGGCTTCTATCCTGTTTGAGAGATGCTCTGTGGATGACGCCGTTTCCCTCCGTTTCGAAGTGCGTTCGGGGCACTATTGCGGTCTGACCGGCAAGACGGATCTTCAAAAGTGTTTAATCGGCAGCGGCTTCGATGCCGATTTGGTCTTTGTCGAGCAGGGACTGGCACCGCATCACCTTCGTGTAACTCTTCTTGGCAAGTCGATCGAACTGGAGGCGCTTGCACCCGGAATCAGTATCGAGGGCAACCGGAATATCGCCGCAGGCCAGTCCGTTGTTGTGCCCCTTCCTGTCGTCCTGCTCGTAGGCGAGATGTCCATTGCTTTGTCCGTGCAGGATGCAGAGCCGCCTGGTTCGACCGGCATACCGCGCCTACCGATCGGTGTGCTCGCCATGGTCATAATCAGCTCACTCGGGATCGGCGCGCTTTCAGGCACGATCTCCTATCTTGGCAATGCAAGTGGATCGAGCCCCAATTCACTTCGGGCTGAAGTCGCGTCCAGAACGATCAGTCACCGCGCTGACAATGAACTTACGGAGGCAGCGGCCCAAGAGCTGCAGGAGGAAGTCGATCGAGCGGGTCTTCTCGACGTCAAGATTGGGTCGGCAAAGGGTGTTGTGACCGCCGAAGGCACCGTCACGTCTGAATCGGTCATCAGCTGGCAGAAGCTTCAGCAATCGTTCGATCGTCGCACCAAGGGTACTCTAACACTGGTGAACGGAGTGCTCATCAAAGAGGAGAAGGCGCCATCCGCAATCGCGGTCGAAGCTGTGTGGCATGGGGTCCAACCATATATTGTCATCGACAGCGAGAAGTATTTTGTCGGCGCCATTTTGGCTGATGGATGGGTGGTCGAACGTATTGAGGACAGCCGTGTGCTGCTGAGCAGGAATGGCCGCATTGCTGCTCTCCAATATTGAAAGCTCGCAGGCCCCATCAAGCAGCACTCTATGGCCAGCCAAACATCCTGCCGCGCTCGGTGCTGACAAGCTGGCTGCGTTGGAAACATTTGCTGCCCAGCCATTTCGCGCCTGCTTGTGGCTCTCATGCAGGGTCACGCGCTGGCCAAGGCTGAGGCGCCTTCGGAGTTCGAAAGCCACGTTTCATGGCGTAACAGCAGAGTAAGTCTCAACCGATTGCAAAGGTGTCTCGATGGCCAACGTCCTGCGTGACTTCATCAAGCGTGCGCCGGCCAGCCCGGATTTAATGGTTGCGTTGATGCTGCTTCTGGCTGTCGCGATGATGGTCATGCCTATCCCGGTCGTGGTGGTCGACGCCCTGATAGGATTCAATATGGGGTTGGCCATACTGCTGATGATGGTTGCCCTGTATGTCAGTACTCCACTTGATTTTTCCTCTTTGCCCGGCGTTATTTTGATTTCCACTGTATTCCGTCTCGCGCTCACGGTCGCAACGACGCGACTGATTCTGGCCGAGGGGGAGGCCGGCAGCATTATTCATACTTTTGGCGATTTCGTCATTTCAGGCAATATCGTGGTGGGTTTCGTCATATTTCTGGTCGTCACCATGGTGCAATTCATGGTCCTCGCGAAGGGTGCCGAACGGGTGGCAGAAGTGGCGGCGCGTTTCACGCTGGATGCTCTGCCGGGCAAGCAAATGGCGGTCGACGCAGAGCTAC
>NZ_RZQI01000030.1:0-16304 GCF_003998335.1 Mesorhizobium sp. M7A.F.Ca.CA.002.05.1.1
CGACTACAACCAGCGTCGCGCCCGCAGCATCGGTCGGGTGACGCTCAAACAGGTCAAGGCGGCGGCCAAAAAGCTGCTTTCGGCCGAGCCCGCCATTTTGGTGGTCGGCCCGCCGCTGGGCGGCAAGGATGAGTAAAGAAACTCATCACACCTTCCTTCTTCATCGGGGCTTCTCGTGGGAAGAGCGTTGGAGGCCCGTGGGCCAAGCAGATCATGCAGACGCGCGGAGTCGTTTTCGCCGACCTTGCGCGGCATTGGCGGTCCGGCGGCCTCTCGCCGAAATGGCGCTCCTCAGCATGTATGCCGCCTTTTTGCAGAATTCAGTCGCATGCCACCAGCAGGCATGGTGGATGAAGCAAACATCCGACTGCTTAATCCATCAATTGATGAACCGCGGGCACTCAAACTAACGAAACTGCTGTCTTTTCATCGGGCTAGCGTGGTCTACCAGCTGCTTTGCCGAGGCCCTACGACGAACCCACTGGTGCAGAATACACACTGACGGCCTGTCGACCTGGATGTTCGCTGCGTTGAGGAGGAATCCGGTATTGCCCCTGTGCCTGCCGATGATCCGCCGTCTGAAATCCCCGCACCTGTTTGGAGCCATCGACCGCCTGCCGGCACTCGGCAGACCAGTTGGCAATAAGACGTTCGAGGTCGTCAATCCGTCGACCGGCGAAGTTTTGGCAGAGCTTCCCGATATGGGCGTGGAGGAGACACGTGCTGCGGTAGACAAGGCCTATGTTGCGCAGTCGGGATGGGCCGCGTTGACGGCCCGAGAACGTAGCGACGTTCTTTGGCGATGGCATCAGCTGATCATCGACCATGCAGGCGATCTCGCCGCGATTCTGACTGCGGAAATGGGCAAGCCGCTTGCCGAAGCCATTTCAGAGGTATCGCATGCGGCGGCGTATCTGCAATGGTATGCCGAGGAGGCCAATCGCGTCTATGGGGAGACGATCTCGGCACCCTCGACAGACCGCCGAATGCTAGTGATCAAGCAGCCCATCGGCGTTGTTGGCACGATCACGCCATGGAATTTCCCGGCCTCCATGGTGGCGCGCAAAATCTCGCCGGCCTTGGCTGCGGGCTGCACAATCGTGCTCAAGCCCGCTGAACAGACGCCGCTCGTGGCTGGCGCAATGTTCGCCCTCGCCCATCAGGGCGGCTTTCCCGATGGCGTGGTCAACCTGATCTATGCGTCCGAAGGTGATCGCGTGGGCCGTGAACTCTGCACCAATTCCAAGATTCGAAAGATCAGCTTCACCGGTTCGACCGAGGTCGGACGGCTGCTGATGCGTCAGTGCTCTGACCAGATCAAGAAGGTCAGCCTTGAACTCGGCGGCAATGCACCTTTCATCATCTTCGATGATGCCGACATTGACGGTGCTGTTGACGGTGCGGTCCAGGCGAAGTTCCGCAATGCCGGCCAGACCTGCGTTTCCGCGAACCGCATTTACGTCCAATCGAGCGTTCACGATGAGTTCGTCAAGAAATTCGTGGAAAGAATCCGGCACTTGTCGGTTGGCGACGGATTCGATGCCGGAGTGGACATCGGACCGCTCATCGACAAGCATGCTCTGGCCAAGATCGAGTCTCACGTCGCAGATGCCATTGCGAAAGGCGGCACAATACGATGCGGGGGCCAGCGTATCGGCAAGAATGGCACGTTTTTCGAACCCACGGTCCTCACCGAGATTTCCAGCGTCATGGCAGTCGCGCAAGAGGAGACATTCGGGCCGCTCGCGCCGATCATTCGCTTCAACGATGCGGATCAGGTCGTGCGCGAGGCCAATGACACGATCTACGGCCTCGCCGCATACTTCTATGCCTCAAACCTGAAGCGGGTCTGGCGTGTGGCAGAGGCTCTGGAATATGGCATGGTTGGCATCAACACGGGACGCATGTCCTCGGAGGCGGCACCGTTTGGCGGGATCAAACAATCCGGCATCGGGCGGGAGGGTTCCCGTCATGGCCTCGAGGACTATCTGGAAATGAAATATCTTTGCATGGGCGGGATTTGAAACCTGCTGCACTGTCTCTCCGCCCCACCGGGGGGCGGCCTGCGGTCAATGCCGCCACCTAATTGGAAGTTCCAAACGCCGTTGACCTGAAACACGGATGCCCGGCAGGAGACTGAGCTCGCTGTCGGGCCGGACATGCCTTGGGAGGGCATAAGTCAGCGCTCCTAGGGCCGATGGGCCACTCAGTTCGTGCGCCTTTTGCCGATTGCGTTGCATGTGCCGTGCCAAGCCAAAAAGCATTGATAAACCGCCGATGGATCAGCTTTTGCCCTGTTGCGCATTCTACATTGTGGGATATGCGACAATGCCCAAGCGGTTGAATCGTCGTGTTGCAGAACCCCAGACGGGTCATGACTGCTATTCTTAGGACAGTGCGCAGCAAGCCGCTACTCGCTGCACTCCAGGCACACCATTTCCATAATAAAGCGGTGGGTGCTATGTTGACCGAGCTGTCGACCAGGGAACGGTGTGAGGCCTCAGATCCCTCCATATTGTTGCACCCGCCGGTCCAACAGGACTGCAGGTCCGGCCTCAAAGGATCTTGGCTGCTATGGCGACATTGCGGTGCACGCCGCTTTCCGACCAATGATGTGCGTCCAGGTCGAGGCCGGCCCTAATGAACCACCGCCTTGGCACCCTCGCCCATCTCATTTCGGCATCGACAAGCTAGACCAGAGCGCACTTGCAAGGCGCCATGCAGTCCTGTCGGCGGGCGAACTGTTGGTGACGGGTACAGCTGCGAGCGAACGTTCATCCACCGACGCACAGCGCGGACTGTCGCTTTTCAAATTAGGAAATCTCTGTAGCCACCATTCATGAGCGCGCGGCCACGCGAGACGGCCCGACGGATGCGGTCGCGCAGATGATCGCGAGGATCCGCCCAGTCGGCATGGACGCGCCGTTGACCGATGAGAACTTCGGCGAGCTCGCGATGAGGTGCTCCGGCGAGCGAACCGTCGAGCGCACGAAGAACGAAGGACAAACGAACGCCGCGCTTTTCCGGCGCAAACAAGCGGGGGGGCAACTGTTGCCCTAGACTGAGAGCATTGAGGCACTCCAGTCCCCTCAGTCGATGCTTTAAAAGCACCGCGGGCCAGATGGCTTGCGTATGCAGGCAAACAGGGTGGAGGATATTCGCGCCCGAGACGGCGAGCTGCAGCGCGTGGTCCGCATTGCGAAGAAGAACATGCTGGCTCTTGTCGGGCGCCAGCAGGACGATTGCACGACAGGGCAATGCCGAGAGTTCGAACGGCGGTGTCGGCGACGAGGCAGGCAACCGTTCCGCAATGACCGGCAGCACATGGACGCACCAGAGCGGACACCAGAATACGACCGAAGCGCGGCCACAAGACTCCGCGAAACAGAACACCCCAGCGTGACAGGTCGCCGGCCGACGCGACCATATCGAGAAAGGATTGGAGAGACCAAGTCTTGCAATGCTGGCGCGCAGCGGTCAGATCGCGCTGGAACGCTGGATTGCGGCGTAAGAACTCCCAAGCCCACTCCCGCAGCGTCAGGCCAGCGGTGTAGTCGTATGATCTTTCATCCCGCCAATCGGCCTGATCCGCGCCAGTCAGGAGATTCATGACTGACATCCCCTGCCCGCGCCTGCGTGAGTCGAAACATTATGCCACTTCGCAAAGCATCGGCGAAGGCAGCAGACGTCGAAGACCCCGTTTCGTTGAAGCGTCAGCCATCGCCACTGTCGGCGACAGAAGATGTGCCCAAATTGCCACCAGACCGTCGAACTGGCACAGCGACGGCCAGCGCGACCTGGAATTGATCCCGTAACGGTCATCGGCTCCTGCGTCGCGATCCAGACGTCCCTTGAAGGCGCAGTAGCGCGGCAGTGGATCGCACGCTGCTTGTCGGCAAGTTGTCGTAGCGGCGGCGCCATAGGCACGGTCATCGGAGGGTCTCCTGCGGCAAGTTTTCGCCATTGGAGGCCAATCTCCCCGCTAGGGCAGCCTGTGCAGTTGCACAGGTGAAGCGGATCAATCAGGGGGAGCCATGGCGGAAACTGGATGATGGCGGCTTGAGGAGAGCGGCGTATCGAGGCGGGTGATGAAGCCTGCCAGTACCTCTCAAGGAGAGTGATACGCCATGAACGAGACTATCAACACATTGTTCGCCTTCGTCAGCCCGACGAAATCGATGATACCCTGACGGATGTACTTCGCAGCGGCGCGCGCAAATTGCTTGCACATGCGATCGAGATGGAGGCCGAGGCGTATGCCAAGGCGGTCGACTGCCTGACGAAAGATCATATTGCGTCGCTGGCGCTCTACGATTTCCCCGCCCAACACTGGGATCATCTGCGAACGTCCAATCCCATCGAAAGCGTCTTTGCAACCGTTCGCTATCGCACGGTGCGTACCAAGGGCTCGCTATCCTCGAAAACCGCCCAGCTGATGGTCTTCAAGCTGTTGGCCGCGGCCAGGAAGTGGCGACGATTGAAAGGACAAAATCAGTTGCCGAAACTCATCGCAGGTGCCGGTTCCTGGACGGAATCCAGGTCATCGAAACGAAGCCGCAGAGCGCCGCTTGATCAGCCTCGTCACCCAAATTCCAGCATAGCTCCATCGGAACTGCCAGCCTTCCTTGCCGATCAGGCGCATATCAGCGCTGACGATACCGAGGACGGCGATGGCGGTCACCTCCAGGCCGCCGAGTAACGACCCTCAAAACACCGCACTGGTCGAGGCCAGCCTGAACCGGTATCTTGTGCCTGCCCTCGGGAGTCGCTCTATCCACCATGTGATCGACACCGACATTGCTAACATCACAAAGAAGATCGTCGCCGGGGGTCACCCGCAAGCGGCTAACACGGCCTTCTGGTGTATGCGGGCATTTTTCAACTGGTGTCGCAAACCGCCGCAACGGCTCATCCGCGGTTTCCCCGCGAGGGATTGGAAAATCCGGATCCGGCCCCGATCGTCAAGCGCAAGCGAGTGGTGAACGATGCCGAACTGGCGGCTATATGAACGGGCTGTGAGCCCGAACCGGGCGATATCGGCTATTCGTTCGGCTCCATCGTCAAGCTGCTCATTCTGACCGGACAGAGGCGTACGGAAGTTGCCGCGATGCGTTGGTCCTCAACCTTGAAGCCGGAACATGGAACTATCGGGTGACCGCACGAAGAACGAAGAGCCTACGCTTATTCCGCTGTCCACACTGGCGGTGTCGGTCCCCCAGACGGTACCGAAGACCAATGACACGTTTTTTTCCCTGCGAGGGGCAACGAAAGAAGCCACTTCTCAGGCTACGCGAAGGGCAAGAAGGCTCTAGACGGCAAGGTCAATACTGACGGGGTGGCTTTGGAGAACTGGACCCTTCACGATCTGCGCAGGACGCTCGCGACAAATCTCGGCAGGCGGCAGGTATTGCCACACGTCATCGAGCACATACTGAATCACAAGGCGGCGTCCTTGACAGACATTGGCGAAATCTACAATCTCTATAGCAACGTCAAGGAGAAGCGCGAGGTGTTGCAGATGTGGTCAAATCACATCGAATGGCTGATCAAGCAGGCTGCGGATGACGCTCTGGCGGCGTAGCTGCTGGCATGGCGGAAGATGCGGCGCAACAATCGTCAGAGCCTCATCGAATTGGAGATCATGCTTGACCAGCAAATGCGCGGCCAATGCTTCGATGGCCGACCAGTGATCGAGTACTAGCCGGGCCGTGCAATCTTCGATCCGCCCCCAATCGGGGCGGCGCGGCATCAGGAACCGCAACTCACCATAGATTCGCTTGGCATCCGCGTAGTCGCTGCTCCCCTCATTCCCATCGGACGCATTCATCGCCATATCGCGCGGGTCCAGATAGCCTTCGAATGCGGATTCTGCAAAAGGACCTGCCAGACACGCAACTATCTCCCGGATCGCATCATCGCGTTCCAAACATCGATCCATATCGTCCTCGAAAATCGGCTTTCGCTTCGAGGTGAATCCTTGCGCTGAATAAAAACCCGCGCCTTCGACAACACCACCGCACTCTCCGTCACCGACGTCGGGGTAAATACTAACACTTGAGAAAGCAGGGAGTTCACGGTCGTCGTCGAACGTCTGACGGTGCAAAACGATGGCGGCCACCGCGTGCCCGGCTTCGTGATGCGCCACAAGCGGCAGATATTGGGAGGCTACATTCATGCGGTGCGGCTCTCAGGTCTAGTTTGCTTTTGCGCATAGGACCGCAATTGTCGTGCCAACTGGGAAAATCGTTTCGGGCAATGCGATCGCTCCGATAGCGTTGCGTCTCCTGTCTGACATTGTTGGGAAGTCGACACGCGCCCGTCGCAATGCGGTCGACCTTCCGCGCGAGTTGGGTGACCCGTGAAGGCGGCCGACCAGGACGATGTTGCGCTGATCGGCGACGAAGGCGCGGCCGGGCGAGATCGCGCATCAGGGGGTGACCGGCGTGTCGGCGAAGTCGAAGTCGTCGATGTCCTTGGCCAGCGGCAACTTGGCGACAGCGAACTGGTATTTGATGGAGCGGGCCTGCTTCTCCGATATCTCGGCCTGCAAGAGATCACCGACAATCCTGGGCGGCTCGTGCCGTCGCTTGATGGCGACGCGCCCATGATCTCGTCATAGGCTCTGCGCATTCCGTAGAGCTTCAGCGCTCCCATCAGTTCCAGTACCTCGGTGCGTTCCATGGCTGTTTGTCCTCCTGAGACTGTCATAGCGGGTGCAGTCGGCGACCGCTCGTGAGCTAGCTTCAGCGCTTGGGGAATGGAAAGGATCGTGCCCGGCGCCGGATCGCGGCTGCGGGCCAGGATGTTGAGGATCACCGGCGCCGACGATGCACCGTGCTCGATGGCTTCCTGACAGGCGGCCTCGACCGCGCTCAATCCGTCGGTCAGCACCCAGGTGAGGATCAACACCATCTGCCGGTCGACGTCATCAACCGCCTTGAGCTGCGCCGCACCTTCTCCATTGCCGACCGCACGACCCAGCCAAGGAACGGCGCGCGCCGTGTGCCAGGGATCGTAGACGACCTCGTTGCGGCCAAAGGAGCGAACGTGTTCTCCCACGACCACGCCATCCTCTGGCGGATGCGATCCGATCGACATAAGCATGGATCTCGATGGGCCGACCGACGGCACTCGACAGCACCGAGTATTTGTTGTTGTCGAAGCGCACCGTGCAGGTCTTCGACACCGACGGGGGAATGCAATGGAAGCCGTCGAAGCGACCGGCAGCCGCTCCCGCTGCGGCTTGGCCGCATTCGCCGACAGCAGCCGGTCCCGCGTCTCACGCCGAGCTCTCATGCGGGGATAGGGCTGGTGCTTGCGCTCGTAGCGGAACTGCGTCTCCTCAGAACGCAGGACCTTGCGCACCACCTTGCGCGACATCTTCAGCTCACGGCAGATCGCCTTGATCGACTTCCCCTGGACCAGCGACAGCCGACGTATCTTTGCAATCGTCTCTAAAACCAACATCCAAAACACAAATGCCTCCGATCAAGCCGGAGGCATCTTGATGACCCCATCGTTAAGGGGTCCCGTTTGGACGAAAATCACCCTTTAAACAGGGTCCCCATTCCACGAAAAATCAATGCACTACCTTCCAAAGCTGCGAGAGATCGCCACCGACCGCTTTGAAGGGGCTTTCGGCGGTCTCGTCAGCGAGGTTGTGGCATGAAGAAACATCAATCCACAGCATTGGGCCGAAGCATGCCACGGGCTCATGCCGCGGGAGAGCGGGAAGATATTCTTGAAAGAAGCGGTCTCCGACATCAATACCGACAGGATGGGCAGCTTTCTCACATCACTTGAGGTCGAGCGTGGCAGTTGCGACCCGCAATGCAAGGCTGGCGGCGATGCATGCCTTTGCGCGGTTCCTGATTTCGGAGCACCCCGAATATTAGGATACGCTGCAACTGGTGGTGACACTTCCCTTCAAGAGGGCGCGTGGGTGGCACCTGTCGAATATCTCGATGAGCCCGGAAATCAAGAGCGTCCTGGCGCGTATCGACCGCCGCACGCCTTCTGGACAGCGGGATTACGCTCTGTTTTCGCTGATGTTCAATACGGATGCACGAGTTCAGGGATCCTGAATCTTCGATTGTGACCTTCGTCTGGTATCGCCCTGTCCCGCCGAGCAAAGCAACGACCGCCCCACACTGCTCACCCGGTTCGGTGTTCGATACTTGCTGCGCACACATGGCTGCGGGCGAAGGAACCACCATGGCGGAAAAGAGCATCCATCATCGCCCTTTGCGGGACACGACGGCCATCCACCTCGTCAAGGCGGGTGTTGACATCGCCACCATCAGTCGATGGCCAGGCCACTCGGGCTGAACTAACGATGCGCTACGCCCAGGCCGGTATCGATATGAAGCGGCAAGCGCTCGAACAAGTCTTCCCCCACGTGATGTCATCGGCAAAAGATCAGACGATCATCGCTTTGATGGCTGGATGTTTGGCTGGCTGCACCGCTTGTAGACGCTCAGTTATGTGGAGTTGTATCGCGGGAAGTCGCGCGTCTTGGTCTTTTGCGGTGTCAGCTCAACATCTCTCCGCAGTGCACGTTGTCACTGTTGAAGAGCCGTTTGTTCAATCTTCGTCCTGGCACGGCAAGGGTTGTCCATATTGTGGCGTCTTGCGCTTGCCGAGCTTGTCCGAAATCCAGCGCCGGATCAGGCGTGAACACTGTTGCGTAGTTCGTCAGCCAGAGCGCGGAGAACGTCGGCGCTTCCTTCCAGCGCCGTAAAAGCGTAGGGATTGAGGAACTGTCGGCCCCAGAACAGATTGCGATCTATGCCGGATAGCGTAGCTTCCTCGCTGACACGCGGCCAATTCTCCGCAATGCATCGGAGCTGGCCTTCAACAATCGCAAGAGCTTCCGGCGCGCTGAGCAGGAAGTGATGCGCCGCTTCAAGGCAGGACGCTATCCGGCTCATGCGGTTATTGCCGCTGATGAGCATGGCCTGGCTGGCCTCCTGGCCACTGCGGGCCTGCGGACAAATATCGTACGCAGGCGTGAGGGTGAGCTTAGCCCCGTCCCAGAATGCCGCATGGTTGCGGGCATGATCGTCGGTGTTGCCGCAAAGTATGTTGAAGACAATGCGGCTGAACAACTCGCGCAGAGTTTCCGACGGCGCGGTGAATCGGTGGCGAATGATCTCCGCCAAATCCTGGTAGCTGGCGTAACGCGCCATCATCTCATCGAGCGCGAGCATCGTCAGCGCTGAGACCATGGATTTGCGTTGCCAGCCGCCCGTGACCTTGATCCGGTCGAATCGCTCGACGAGCAACACGTCGTTGCCTGCGGCGCGAACGAGCGAGACGGATGCCGCTCTGATGCCGCACAAGGCGGCAAGCCGCATGGCTATGAATTCTCCTTTGACGACGCTGTAAAGGTCGGCAGACGAGGAAAATTTCGCGACATGCTTGACGGCGTCATCCTCGATCAGCGCCTTTGGCCTTGCGCCGCCGATCGAGCTGCCGTGATGCAGCGCCTGATCTAATTCGGGGGTGAGCGGAATACCTTTCTCTACCCGCTCCGCCGATTGGACAAGCTCTTCGAGAGTGGCATTGGCCAGTGCGCGCGGCTCGTAATGCGTGGGCGAAAACTGAAAATCGAGCGCGCCGATGCGGTCCGAGCCTGATTCCAGCAAGAACGTCAGTTCTGAAATATCGAGCCGCGCGATTTCATCGCCCTTCACACCGAATTTGCGGTTTAGGATAACCCGTCGTCCCCAGGCATCAGGGGCAGCATCGCGGATGCATCCCGGCATGGTTAGGCCAGGAAGCAAAGGCAATTCGCCTGCCTTCAGGGGCAGTTCCGGGAGATAAAGCGGGATCGCGCTGCCCAGTTCACGAAAGCTCCTGCCATAGTTGAAGCTGACGAGTCCGTCATGGGCATATAGCCGCCCGGCGACAACCGGCGCGGTCTCGCCCGGCAGCCAGACCCAGACATAGGCTTCGTCGTACTTGGGGACCTTAGAACTCATCGACGATCTGCTTGCTGGCCTTGTAGACGTGCTTCGGCAGCAGCGCGATGCGATCGTCCATGCGGCCTGTGAGGGCTGTGATGCCCTTGCCGTCGGCATCGAACAGCTTCACACCGACAATGGCAGCAGCTTCGAACATCAGTCCGATTTCGACTTTGGGATCGCCCTTCTCGATGCGCTGCAGGGTGCTGCGTGAAACACCGATTCTCTCGGCTAACTCCTGTGCGGTTAACCGGTGCTGCATCCGGCCAAGCCGGATGGTCTTACCGAAAAGGCCAAGCGCTTCCATCGCGTAGCGCGAATAGGTGCGTTTATACGTTGCCTTCATTCGGGTCTCTGTGACCTATGCATGATCCATATCGCCTTCTTTAGAACTTTATATAGGTAATGTCACAGAGCGACTGCCAAAGTCAAGACTCCGTATCGCAAGCGTTACCCATCCGAACGAGGAAGGCGGATATTGCCTACGGCTCCTGCACAACCGGCCAGCTCTGCGCCCCTCGGGCGAGGCGGAGATCTGGCGCTGGATCGCGGACAGCCTTGAGACGCCTCGCATGAGTCATTCATGGGCGGTCCCTGGTGCGAGGCCGCGGCGCTCGACTGCTGGCCGACATTCTCGGTGGCGGGACCCGCAGCCGGCTACACCAGCACTTTTCGACCGCATACGCGCCCAGCTTCTCTCCGAAATCATTGCCAATGAGCGCGGAACCTCATGCGATCGCCGAGCTGGCCTGGCGGCGCGGAATCTACGGCACGCATCCGTATTCGAGACCGCCCAAGGGAGCCTGACTAGCGTAACGCCCTCCGATCTAAGCGCCTTCCACAAAGCCGCTTTCGCACGCGACGGGCTGCATGTGGCGGTCGTAGGCGACATAGATGCCAAGCCCTGAGAGTAAGGCTCTACCAGCTGTTCGGCGATTTGCCTCAGAAACTGGCGCTTGCCGGCGCGAACCAGTGGTATCGCGAGGGCGAGCACGCCGAGCGCTTTTCCTCCGCCCTCCACTGACCACAGACCCGCACGCAACGAAGCCGCGCTCGATCTTATCGTGGCGTGGCTAGGTGCAATGTTTGCTCTCGCCATCAGGCCGGCTTTCCCGATGGCGTGGTCAACCTGGATCTATGCGTCCGAAGGTGATCGCGTGGGCCGTGAACTCTGCACCAATTCCAAGATTCAAAAGATCAGCTTTACCGGTTCGAACGAGGCCGGACGGCTGCTGATGCGTCAGTGCTCTGACCAGATCAAGAAGGTCAGCCTTGAAACCGGCGGCAATGCACCTTTCATCATCTTCGATGATGCCGACATTGACGGTGCTGTTGACGGTGCGGTCCAGGCGAAGTTCCGCAATGCCGGCCAGACCTGCGTTTCCGCGAACCGCATTTACGTCCAATCGAGCGTTCACGATGAGTCCGCCGAGAAATTGTGGAGAAGGTCCGGCACTTATCAGTGGTCCGACGTCTACTCCCGGAGCTAAGCCGTCGCCAACCCAAGATCGAGTCCCACATCGCAGATGATAATTCGATGCGGGGCCGAACGATAAATATGCATGCTTTGGCCACCCCGAGGCAGGGCTCATTGAGATGATCCGACCGCCTTGGAACAAAGATGGGGTAGAGCAGATGAAGCGTTGGCAGCGTGTCTCCATTCGACGCGAGCGCTGAGGATGGGATCACGATCATTCGCATCACGCGCAGCCGCAAGGGCGATGCCATGGCTACTTTGGAATCGTTGAAGTGGTTTGAGCCGGACAGTCACAAATACACCCGTTACGCCGCGGCTCAGGAAACGGGGCGGCGTCCGGCGGTGGAGGTGCTCGCTGACTTAAAAAGGGTGCGGGCAGTCGTTGCGCTTGAGAGCGACGACATTTGGGATCCGGCACGGGGTGACCTGCTGCCAATCGGCAGTTAACAGGGTCCGACAAAAGTGTGCACAACATGCTGCTGAAGTGGCCTCCGGAAGCGCTACCGGAAGTTACGCGTCTTGAACTTGATAGGGTCGATATGGTCATACTGCATCGACGATGTCGCGCCCCTTCGGCATGCCGCGCGGATCGATGCCCGATCCGCCGTGATGAGCCTCGGCCCTCGGCCGTGCGGCAACGGAAACGGCGTCTTGCGGTTTCCCACGCTGGCCAGCCCGGCCGACAGATCGGTCAGCTCGTGGGCGACGAGGTGCACCACCTCCTCTTCCGTCGGATGCGTCCGCGGACGCCGAGCATGGCCGAAGCAAGAAGCACGCGCCGGAATTTCTCGCGAGATCTTGACCCAGACGACGACGTTTGCCGCACCCGTCTCATCCTCCAGAGGAACATGAAGCCTTTGGCCGAGCCCGGCCGCTGCCGGACCAGCACCAGGCCGGCGGCCTCGAGCCAGCTTCTGCCTCGCGCCTGCATAGCATCCTGACAGGTCACGGTGCGGCGCCGGTTAGGCGGCACGCCGATTTTGGCAACGCTAGCCTGTGAACTGAAGAATGAAGGTCGGACTTGCGGCACATCGATTAGGTTCAAATGATAAGTTGCTGCCCGGCGAGGTCGTTTCAGCGCATCTCGACTGGTGGGTCGGCAAGACAATGCGGAACGGAAATGATCGCAGGCGTAAAGGACGGCTTTCGGGGCCGGAAGCTTCAGGCCTGGAACCGGACCCCAGTTTGGCGCAAGCATCGTGGCCTCCGCCCGGTCAGGCATTCACCGGCTCGCGAAATGCCAATTGATTCTGCTTAACCGGGCATACCTAAACGGCCACTTGCGTTCCGATCTCGACCACACGTCCGGTCGGGATCTGGAAATACTCCGTCGCGTCGGCGGCCGTGCGCGCCAAGCCGATGAACAGCTTGTCCTGCCACACCGGCATGCCGGAGTTGGGTGACGCCTTGAGCGAGCGACGCGACAGGAAGAAGGACGTCGTCATGATGTCGAACTTCCAACCCTGCTTGCGGCAGATCGCCAGCGCACGCGGGATGTTAGGCTGTTCCATGTAGCCGAAGGTCAGTGTCACCCGCATGAACAGCTCATTGATTGTTTCCATCTTGATCCGCTCGCTGTCGGGCACCACGGGCTGCTGCGCCGTCACCACAGAGAGGATGACGTTCTGTTCGTGCAGCGCCTTGTAGTGCTTCAGGCTGTGCATCAACGCGGTCGGCGCACTGGCGGGATCGCTGGTCAGGAACACGGCCGTACCGGACACCAGCTGCGGTTTCTTCTTCAACAGATTGCCCGCAAGGAAATCGAGCGGAATCTGGTTCCTGCGCGTCTTGTCAAATAGATACCTGCTGCCTCTTATCCAAGTCCACATGGTCATCACGATCACTGCGGCAATGGCAAGCGAGGCCCAGCCGCCTTCGAATACCTTGACGATGTTAGCTGCAAAGAAGCCGGTATCGATGAAGACGAACACCGCCATTAAGGCTATCGCGACGCCGAGCGGCCATTTCCAGATGCGCGTCATCACAACAAAAAGCAGTATGTTCGTCACCAGCATATTGCCGGTCACCGAAATACCGTAGGCCGAGGCCAGCCGGCTGGATTCGCCGAAGCCGACCACCAGCAGCATCACCACCAGCGCCAGCATCAGGTTGATGCGCGGCAGATAGATCTGGCCCGACTGTTTTTCCGACGTGTGCTGGATGACGAAACGCGGCAGCATGTTGAGCTGTACCGCTTGCCTGGTCAGCGAAAAGGCGCCGGAGATCACCGCCTGGCAGGCGATCACGGTCGCCGCCGTGGCAAGCACGACCATCGGAATAAGCGTCCAGCCCTGGTTCATCTCGAAGAACGGATGACCGACAACGCCGCCATTTGCCAGCACGAAGGCGCCTTGCCCGACATAATTGAGCAACAGACAAGGGAACACGATCGCCAGCCAGGCGAGCACGATCGGCTTGCGGCCGAAATGGCCGAGGTCGGCGTAGAGCGCCTCGGCTCCGGTGACGGCGAGGAAGACTGCACCAACCGTAACGAAGGCGACGTCAGGCGAGTTGACCAGGAACGACACGATGTAATGCGGGCTGATTGCCAGCAGGATTTCCGGGTCGTCCATGATGTGGTTGAGCCCGGAAAGGCCGATGGCCAGGAACCACAGCGCGGTAACGGGTCCGAACACCAATCCTACGCCGCCGGTGCCAAACCGCTGTACCGCAAACACGATCGCCAGGATGGCCAGTGTCAGCGGCACCACATAGGGCTGGAACGTCGGCGTGACGACATTCATACCTTCGACCGCCGACAGTACCGAGATTGCCGGCGTAATGACGGCGTCGCCAAAAAAAAGCGCCGCGCCGACGATGCCGATGCCGATGCCGATGCCGAGGATCACCGCAGAGCGGGTCGGGAAACTGTTGCGCGCCAGCGCCATAAGCGACAGCACTCCGCCCTCGCCTCGATTGTCGGCGCGGAGCACGAACATGATGTATTTGATCGTCACGGTGATCGTCAGGGACCAGATGATCAGCGAGAGTACGCCGAGGATGTCGCCACGGCTGGCGACGTTGCCACCCGCTGATGCATGCAACGCCTCGCGAAATGCATAGATCGGGCGGGTGCCTATATCGCCATAAACGACACCTAGTGCGCCCAACATCAGCGCCTTGGTGCTGTGCTGCTCGACCTCAGAATGGCTCGATTGTTCGACAGGTTCTGCCTCGTTACCAGCATTGGTAAGGGCCATGGACGACACTCCGATAAGCGCGGGGTGCTCTACGCTTGCTGCACTGCAATATCAAGTTCCGTCACGTAATGTCTGCCGTCTCGCCTGTCGTTGCTCGCCTTGGTAGACTCGCCAGCCCGCAGCCCTACCGAGCAGCAATAGCGCCCCGGCAGAACCCTCAATCGCCCAGATCAATGAATGGTTATCGCCCACATTGCCCCCCCGCGATGCGGCCGATGGCGACCAGGGTGTCGTGGGCGCACAAGGATGGCGCTTTCCTGATGACGCCGTGCTCCAGGTGTGATCGCACCGTTGCTGCGCAAGCCATTTACTTGCTCGTCCCAGCGAGGACCGTGGCCAACTGGAACGCAGGGCCACGCCGCTCACCGGCCGCACTTTGCGGCGCAGATAACGATTCGATCTCCCCGGCGAGATTCTGGTTGAAGAAGCCACCAAGCTTCTCGAAGGACACACGGTCGTAATATCGACATGCCAGTATCCGCAACCCAGAAAAAGCTCCTTCGGCTCCGCTGCGCGCGCCACGAACAACCCGATCTTCTCTGCGAAAGAGGACGCCGTAATCCCAGGTTGAAGCCAAACCGGGGGGCGGCCGTGACGTATGCTACACAGGCGAAGGGCTAGGAGGCGGGTTCGGTGAGGAACGGCATTGATGTCCACGCCGTCTCCTGGAAAGACAGAGGAATGCGGTGTCACCGCCTGGCGCCGGAGGTTGATCCGGTGATTAGGAGGAGCACTCGTTGTCGGATTCTCGACGATGTCGGACATCTGACACAACGCTGCCAGAGCGATCGCATTGTTCCGAAACGATTTTCCCAGTTGGCACGTGAATTGCGGTCCTATGCGCAAAAGCACTGCGATGCCGCACCGACTGGAAGAACTCATCAATGATCACGCTTTTCGAACATGTCGGCGCCGCTACCAACACTAAGCGTTCCCGATCAAACGGAAGCCTCTATCCCTTCTTTCTGAAGGCTGTCCGGACATGAACGCATTTGATGTCCGTCCAACGCTGGATGCTCCCGACGACGATCTCTATCTTTGGCTTGAAGATGTGGAAGGCGAGCGGGCACTTGCCTGGGCCGCCGGCCAGTCGGCAAAGACCCTGAAGCACTTCAGTGGAACGCAGTTCGAGCGCGACCGCGCGACTCTGAAGGCAGGCCTGTTCCCTAAGCGGCGTCGCATCTCCCCCGGCCGAGTCGCATGGCTTGAATCCGATATCAGGGCTTGGATGGAAACTAGATCTGAGAGCCGCACCGCATGAATGTAGCCTCCCAATATCTTCTCCCGTCTGTGGCGCATCACGAAGCCGGGCACGCGGTGGCCGCCATCGTTTTGCACCGTCAGATGTTCGACGACGACCGTGAACTCCCTGCTTTCTCAAGTGTTAGTATTTACCCCGACGCCGGTGACGGAGAGTGCGGTGGTTTTGTCGAAGGCACGGTTTTCTATTCAGCGCAAGGATTCACCTCGGAGCGAAAGCCGATTTTCGAGAACGATATGGATCGACATTTCCAACGCGATGAAGCGATCCAAGTGATAGTTGCGTGTCTGGCAGGTCCTTTTGCAGAATCCGCATTCGAAGGCTATCTGGACCCGCGCGATATGGCGATGAATGCGTCCGATGGGAATGAGGGGAGCAGCGACTACGCGGATGCCAAGCGA
>NZ_RZQI01000311.1:0-6221 GCF_003998335.1 Mesorhizobium sp. M7A.F.Ca.CA.002.05.1.1
AGGCGAGGTTGACCTTGATCAACACCTGCGTCGGTCCGGGTGTCGGCACCGCGATGTTGCCCGGCTCGAGATACGGCTCCATCGCCTCCAGCACACTGCCGCTCGGCGTCCTGGTGTAGCCGTCGCCGACCAGCAGCAGCGCCTTCATTTCGGAGGGGACGGCCATTGGAACACTCCGTGCTTGGGCTGTCGGCATCGCCGGATGACGATGCCGGCGCTCAGACCTTTTCCTGCGTGTATTTCTTCAGCTCGGTGCGCGCCACCTGACGGCGATGCACGGCGTCCGGCCCGTCGGCAAGGCGCAAGGTCCGCAGATGCGTCCACGACCGCGCCAGCGGCGTGTCCTGGCTGATGCCTTGCGCGCCGAACATCTGCACGGCCTCGTCGGTGACCTTGAGCGCGACGCGGGGTGCCACCACCTTGATCTGGCTGATCCAGGGGGCCGCGGCGCGGGCGTCGCCCTGGTCGATCATCCACGCCGCCTTGAGGCAGAGCAGCCGGGCCATTTCGATCTCCATGCGGCATTCGGCGATGATGTCGAAATTGGCGCCGAGCTTTGCCAGCTTCTGGCTGAAGGCCTCGCGGCGCAAGGAACGCTGGCACAGCATCTCGAGCGCCATCTCGGCCTGTCCGATGGCGCGCATGCAGTGATGGATGCGGCCGGGGCCGAGCCGCCCTTGCGCGATCTCGAACCCCCTGCCTTCGCCGAGGATCAGGTTCGACGCCGGTACCCGCACATTGTCGAAGCGAAGATGCATGTGGCCGTGCGGCGCGTCGTCATCGCCATAAACCTGCATTGCCCGCACCTTGGTCACGCCTTTTGTGTCCGATGGCACCAGGATCATCGAATGACGGCGGTGCTGCGGCTCGTCATCGCCGCCGGTCCTGACCATGACGATGTAGATGGCGCAGCGCGGATCGCCTGCGCCCGAAGCCCACCATTTCTCGCCGTTGAGCACATAGTCGTCGCCCTGACGTTCGCAGCGCATGGCAATGTTGGTGGCATCGGACGAAGCGACATCCGGCTCGGTCATCAGATAGGCCGAGCGGATCTTGCCGTCGAGCAGTGGCTCGAGCCATGCTTTCTTGAGGTCGGCCGAGCCGTACCGCTCCAGCACCTCCATGTTGCCGGTGTCGGGCGCCGAGCAGTTGAAGGTCTCGGCGCCGAGATGCGCCTTGCCCATCTCTTCGGCCAGATAGGCATATTCGACGGTGGAAAGGCCGTAGCCGCGTTCCGAGCCGGTCAGCCAGAAGTTCCACAGGCCGCGCTCTCGTGCGGTCTTTTTCAGCCCTTCGAGGATCTCGCTCTGGCGCGCACTGTAGACCCAGCGGTTGCCTGTCTTGCCCACTTCGCTGAGGAATTCATGGTCGAGCGGCATGATCTCGTCGCGCACCATGGCCGCGACGCGCGCGTGGATCGGCTTCAGCCGCTCGGTCATGCCGAGATTCATCTCCGTCATCGGTCGCTAACCCTTCATGCATGCCAGGCATTTTGTCAGTGGCAAGGATGACCGTACTTCGGATAGCCTTGTCAACGCGAACTGTTTGCCCGCATGCCGAGCGCGGAGGATTGTGATGAGCTATCTGGACGAGCTGTTTTCGGTGGCCGGCAAGACAGCGCTGGTGACGGGTGCCGCGACCGGCATCGGCCGCATGGCGGCGACCGGGCTGGTCAGGGCCGGCGCCAGCGTGATGATCGCGTCGCGCAAGGGCGAGGATTGCATCAAGGTCGCCGAAGAGTTGAACGAGCTTGGCGCATCCGGCCGGGCCGAAGGCTTCGCCGGCGATGTCTCCAGCGAAACCGGCATTGCCGCACTCGTCGCCGAGGTCAAAGCCCGGACCGGGAAATTGCATATTCTGGTCAACAATGCCGGCGTCTCCTGGGGCGCGCCGCTGGAAAGCTTCCCCTATTCGGCATGGGCCAAGGTGTTTGGCGTCAACGTCACCGCGATCTTCCATCTAACCCGCGAATTGCTGCCGCTGCTCGATGCCGCCGCCAGGGACGCCGATCCGGCCAGGGTGATCAATCTCGGTTCGGTGATGGGCACGCAGCCGCTGGCCGACGACGCCTATTCCTACACCGCGTCCAAGGCAGCCGTGCATCATCTGACCCGCACCCTTGCGCTCGAGTTCGCTGGCCGCCGCATCACCGTCAATGCCTTCGCTCCCGGCCCCTTCCAGAGCCGGATGACGGCATTCGCCACCAGTACGGATGAGCAGGCCAGGCACGTCGGCAGCCATGTTCCGATCGGCCGTATCGGCGCGCCGGATGACATTGCCGGCGCAACGCTCTATTTGTGCAGCCGTGCAGGCAGCTATGTCACCGGCGCCATCCTGCCGATAGACGGCGGACAGTCGGTGCAGCATGGGCTGACCTTGTTCAAGGAATGACATTTTCCGGCCACAGAAGCCGGGGGTGAACTGGAGGACATGAGCGTGGAACCGATCAGTCTCGATGTGCTTCTGGCCAGTGTCGGCAAGGAGGTTGGCGTGTCGCCATGGCGGGCTGTCACGCAACGCATGATCGACCAGTTCGCCGACGCCACCGACGACCACCAGTTCATCCACTGTGATCCGGAGCGGGCCATGCGCGAAACGCCGTTCGGCGGCACCATCGCGCACGGCTTCCTGTCGCTGTCGCTGTTGTCGGCGATGACCTTCGAGACCATGCCGCCGCTGGAAAACGGCAAGATGGGCGTCAACCACGGCTTCGATTCGCTGCGCTTCCTGGCGCCGGTGAAGACCGGCGCGCGCATCCGCACGCGTTTCGTGCTGGCCGATGTCAAGGTTCGGCCGTCGGGCTGGGTGCAGACCGCGCATGACGTGACGATCGAGATCGAGGGTTCGAAGAAGCCGGCACTGACCGCGCGCTGGCTGACGCTGACCTTGATCGAACGCCAGCCCGAGACGGCATGAGTGATCCCGTTCTCGACCAGGCAGCGCTTGCGCCTTATCTCGAGGCGAACATACCGGGCTTTTCCGGACTTGCGGCAGTCGAGAAGTTCAAATCCGGCCAATCGAACCCGACCTACCTTTTGACGGCGGCAAGCGGCCGTTACGTGCTGCGCGCCAAGCCGCCGGGGCAATTGCTGAAATCGGCGCATCAGGTCGACCGCGAATTCAGGGTGATGAGCGCGCTTGCCGGCACCGCCGTGCCCGTGCCTGCCATGCTGCATCTGTCGGCGGAAGACTCGCCCATCGGCCGCATGTTCTACGTGATGGATTTCCTCGACGGCCGCATTTTCTGGGATCCGGCCCTGCCGGAGGCAGGCGACAACGAAGAACGCGCCGCCATATATGATGCCATGAACGAAACCCTCGCGGCGCTGCACGAGATCGATGTCGGGACAGTGGGGCTCGGCGATTTCGGGCGGCCGGGAAATTATTTCGAGCGCCAGCTGGCGCGCTGGACCAGCCAGTACCGCGCCTCGGAGACTGACGCAGTCGCCGACATGGACCGGCTGATTGCCTGGTTGGAAACGCGTATGCCCGCCGATGACGGCCGGATCTCGTTGGTGCATGGCGACTACCGGCTGGACAATCTGATCTTCGCGCCGGACCGGCCGAAGGTGCTGGCGGTGCTCGACTGGGAATTGTCGACATCAGGCCACCCCTTCGCCGATATCGCCTATCAATGCATGCAATGGCGGCTGCCGCACGCTTCCGGCTTTCGCGGCCTGGGCGGTGTCGACCGTTCCGCACTCGGCCTGCCCTCCGAGGAGGACTACGTCGCCGCCTACTGCCGGCGGCGCGGGCTCACCGGTATCGGCAACTGGACGTTCTACCTCGCCTTTTCCTTCTTCCGGCTGGCCGCGATTTGCCAGGGCGTCTACAAGCGGGCGCTGGACGGCAACGCCTCCAATCCGGAAAAGGCCCGGACCTATGGCGAGGCGGTAAAGCTGCTTTCGCGCCTTGCCGCGAAGCTGATCGACAAGGAGGCGTGATGGGCCGCTTTGACGGAGCAAAGGTGCTGATCACGGGTGCCGCCAACCTCGACAAGCGTCGGCACGATCCGAAGCATACCGCTTGGGAACTTCCCGTGCCCTTGTCCGTTTCCGTACAGCGTATATAATTTAGCCAGCCACCAACCAACCAAAGGCACCAGATCTTGCCGCAGAGCGTCCAGACACGCCGCGAGAAGCAAAAGGCCGAACTGCGCTCCGAACTTGTCGAGGCCGCGCACAAGCTCGTCCAGGAAGAAGGCTATGAAGGCCTGACCATCCGCAAATTGGCCAAGCGGGTCGGCTACGCCCCGATGTCTGTCTATTCCTACTTCGCCGACAAGCAGGACATCCTGTTCGCTCTGGCCGAGGATGCGTTCGAGACGCTGGCCCGCCGCATCGAGGAGCATCCATCCGATGATCCGATCGAGGCCTTGCAGGCGGTGATGACCGAATATGCCGCTTTCGGACTCGGCAATCCCAACGAATACCGCACCGTGTTCATGACCGAAAAGACCAAGCTGCCGGAAGGCTACAATGAAATGGAGGAGAGCAACCCTGCTATGAAGGTGCTGATCAGCAGGGTCGAGGCCTGCGTCGCCGCCGGCAAATTGCAGGGCGATCCGCGCGCCATCGCCACCATGCTGTGGGCGGTCGGCCACGGCACGATCTCGCTGCTCATCACCTTTCCGTTCTACCCCTTCGGCGATCCGCAGGCCTTCGTGAAGCGGATGTGCGATTTCACGCTCGCCACGCTCAGCACGCAAAACGTCCCGCCGCTGACCGAGACACCGGTCAACTGCTGAACGCCGTTTCCTGGTTTTGTGTATTCCCCTCCAGACCTGGGGGTTCTTGGTTAACAAAAATTTATTGTACGCGTACGGTTTTCCTTGAACTTCGCGATCGACGGGCGTATATGTACAGCGTATCGTACATGTACGAGAGAAATTCACCCGTCGGTACGAATTGAATTCGACCCGGAAACCGGAGACTGACAATGAAAAAGACACTCCTCACCCTCGCCGCCGTGCTGGCACTTTCGGGCTCGGCCTTCGCCGCCAACACCACCCATCCCGTCAAGCATGCGCCGGTGGCGGCCTGCGTTGACACCAGGACCAACGTGAAGCTCGATTGCGCTTCGACCGGTTCGGTCGAGAAGAAGGGTGCCACGCAAAATACCGCTGAAGGCAAGGGCCCGCGGCTCGGCATCAGCATCAATCCGTGGATTGTACCAAGCGCATTTTGACATCAGCAAAGATCGCGTCTGGCCGGCACAAGCCGGCCAGCTTCAGCCGACCGAAACCGGCAGCTTCGCCGCTGAACTCTCGAAGGCCGCGTCGATCAGCTTTTGCATGTCCGCGGCACGCCGGAACGACGGATCGCCATTCCGGCCTGTATCCAGCGCATCGGCAAAGCGTCGCGCATTGCGCTTGACACTGGGCAGCGCCAAGATCTGCCAGCGCTGAAGATCGACATCGCCGCCGAGACAGGCCGACAGGTTCGATGCCTTGCCGTCGGTTTCGACCCTGATGGCGCCCTTGGTGCCGTGCAGGGCCAGCGACAGATCGTTGGCGTGGCCGGTCATGTAGCGGCTCGCCACGATCGTAGCGAGCGCACCGGAACTGAGCCGCGCCGTCATTGCCACGCTGTCATTGGCGGCCAGCACATAGTCGCCGATGCGCTCGCCCTCGGCCTTCGGAAACGTCACCAGATCGGCATGCAGGCTGACGATATCCTGGCCGGCGCCATAGGTGGCGAAGTCCAGGATATGGATGCCGACATCGCCCAGCACACCGGTCGAACCGTGCCGGCTCGACAAGCGCCAGAGCCATTTGTCCTCGACCCGCCAGTCGCCCCACGACTGGCTGACCAGCCAGCTTTGCCGGTAGCTTGCCTCGACATGGCGCAACACGCCGATCTCGCCGGCCAGCACCATGCGCCGCGCTTCATGGATCGCCGGTGAGTTGCGATAGGTCAGGTTGACCATGTTGACCACCCCTGCAGCATCGTCGCTTGCGTCGATCAGGTGCCTGGCCGCGCGGCGGCGTTTGCCGCCGTCAGCAAGATCGGCGAATCTTTCGAGAGCCTGGAGGCGGCGATCGCCTGCGGTCAGTTCGATGCCGCCATCAACGCGACGCCGGATGGTGCGCATATGGCAACGACGCTGGCGCTGCTTGCCCAGGGAAAGCATGTGTTTTGCGAAAAGCCGCTGGCGCCGAACCACGCCGACGCGCTTGATATGACCGAAGCGGCCGAGGCTGCAGGGGTGGTCAACATGGT
>NZ_RZQI01000312.1:0-6218 GCF_003998335.1 Mesorhizobium sp. M7A.F.Ca.CA.002.05.1.1
GTGCCGCAAGCGGCCGCTCTACCGCCGGATCGCCGGCGGCCGCCAGTTCGTGGACGACTGCCCCGATCTCGGAAAAGCCCTTGGCCGTGGCGAATTTGGCGATGATGCCGCGCAGATCGGCTTCGCCGGCGCCGGAGGACGACAGCGTCGCCAGCAGGAACAACAGCATCAAACCCGTGCGGATCAAGATCATCGGTCTCTGGTAACCCCTGAAGGTTGAAGTGGGCGTCCGGACGGCGGAGGAAGCCGTCCGGACGCGCGCGGTCATGGGCATGGACCTGAAGGTCCAGCCCGGGGAGGATCAGTTCGTGCCCTTGCCGCCGCACTTGCCGGTGGCAACATTGAAGTTGCCGCAGGACAGAGGCGCGCGCCAATCGGAGATCAGGTCCTTGGAATCAGGCAGATAGTCGGACCACTCGTCACCCATCACCAGGCCCGGCGTGCGCGACACGGTTTCGAACTGGCCGTCGGCCTGGATTTCGCCGATCAGCACCGGCTTGGTGATGTGGTGGTTCGGCATCATCGTCGAATAGCCGCCGGTCAGGTTCGGCACCGACACGCCGATCATGGCGTCGATGACCTTGTCCGGATCGGTGGTGCCGGCCTTCTCGACCGCCTTCACCCACATGTTGAAGCCGATATAATGGGCTTCCATCGGATCGTTGGTGGTGCGCTTGTCGTTCTTGATGAACTTGTGCCAGTCGGCGATGAACTTCTTGTTCTCGGGCGTGTCGACGCTCTCGAAATAGTTCCAGGCGGCGAGATGGCCGACCAGCGGCGCGGTGTCGAGACCGGCTAGCTCTTCCTCGCCGACCGAGAAGGCCATGACCGGGATGTCCTCGGCCTTGATGCCCTGGTTGCCGAGTTCCTTGTAGAACGGCACGTTGGCGTCGCCGTTGACGGTCGAGACGACGGCGGTCTTCTTGCCGGCCGAACCGAACTTCTTGATCGCCGAAACTTCGGTCTGCCAGTCGGAGAAGCCGAACGGCGTGTAATTGACCATGATGTCTTCAGCCGCCACGCCCTTGGCCTTCAGATAGGCCTCGAGGATCTTGTTGGTGGTGCGCGGATAGACGTAGTCGGTGCCTTCCAGCACCCAGCGCTTCACCGAACCACCGTCCTCGCTCATCAGATAGTCGACAGCCGGGATGGCCTGCTGGTTCGGCGCCGCACCGGTGTAGAACACGTTGCGCTCGCTTTCCTCGCCCTCATACTGGACGGGGTAGAACAGGATATTGTCGAGTTCCGAGAACACCGGCAGCACCGATTTACGCGACACCGAGGTCCAGCAGCCGAACACCGCCGCGACCTTGTCCTTGGAGATCAGTTCGCGCGCTTTTTCGGCAAACAGCGGCCAGTTGGAAGCCGGATCGACGACGACCGCCTCGAGCTTCTTGCCGAGCAGACCACCCTTGGCGTTCTGCTCGTCGATGAGCATCAGCATGGCGTCCTTCAGCGTCGTCTCCGAAATCGCCATGGTCCCCGACAGCGAATGGAGAATGCCGACCTTGATCGTGTCGTCGGCGGCCTTGACCGGAGCGGACGTCAACAGGCCGGCGGCGACCACACCAGCCGAAAACATTTTTGTTATTGTCGAGAAATTACCCCTCATATTACAGACTCCCAAGCTAGTTGATTGCACCGCAACACTACAAAGCAACCCCCATGCCAACCGCTCTGGCAATCCCGAAAGGGCACAAATAAATTATAGATATCAGCACCTTGGAATATAGGGCTTACAAAACAAAGAGAGGTGGCCAGAAATCGATTGAGGGAATTTTGCGCAGCTTGCGCAGCCTCTGCCTATTTTTCGATCATTTACCAAATCTGCCTAGATTTTGAACTCACCCGTGCCTCAGGCGACCGATGTTGCGGCGCGGTGCAAAAATAGGGCAAGCTCGCTCTTCAAGCGAGCGACGTCATGGTTTCAGGTATTTCACGTATTTTCATCGGCATACTGCTTCTGGCTGCAGCAACCGTGGCCGCGCGAGCCGATTTCAGCGACGGCAAGATGCCTGACGGCGCCTAT
The DNA here is from genome assembly GCF_003998335.1 of Mesorhizobium sp. M7A.F.Ca.CA.002.05.1.1. NCBI lineage: Bacteria > Pseudomonadati > Pseudomonadota > Alphaproteobacteria > Hyphomicrobiales > Phyllobacteriaceae > Mesorhizobium > Mesorhizobium sp. M7A.F.Ca.CA.002.05.1.1. Next base: position 2,030 of record NZ_RZQI01000312.1, read on the forward strand.
CATTGCGAAGTGTACCTGCTTGGCATGTTCCTCAGCCTCGGCGACATCACCATCAAGGGGAACGTCTACAGCGGCCCCGTCTACGCCAGCCTCGGCGTCTTCGGCACCGCGCGGCAGGGCTACAACTACCAAATGGACGCAAACGGCGTGATCTCGTGGCTGGGGCCGCTGGGCGGATATACCGCCGGCGGCAATTCACTGTCGCTGACCCAGGCGACGCTGGACGGCGAAACAGTGCCCTCCTTCGACATCATCATGAAGCAGCCCGACGGCGCCTTCACCGCCTCGACCTGCACCAAGCAGTGAGGCGGCAAGAAAAAGGCGCGGAACCTTGCGGGTTCCGCGCCAGCAGTCCGTCGGGAGGATGTGACTAGATCGTCTTGGCCGACATCTGCGCCGCGATGTAGTCGGCCTGGCGGATCGCGAGCGACACGATCGTCAGGGTCGGGTTTTCGGCGGCACCGGTGGTGAACTGGCTGCCATCGGACACGAACAGGTTCTTGATGTCGTGCGCCTGGCCGTGCTTGTTGACGACGCCGTCTTCCGCTTTCTCGCTCATCCGGTTGGTGCCGAGATTGTGGGTCGACGGATAGGGCGGCGTCGGGAAGGTGCGGGTGGCGCCGACCGCATCATAGAGTGCCGTAGCCTGCTTGTAGGCGTGGTTACGCATCGCGGTGTCGTTCGGATGGTCGTCGAAATGCACGTCGGCGATCGGCATGCCGTGCGCGTCCTTCTCGTCGGCATGCAGCGCGATGCGGTTCTCCGCGCGCGGCATGTCCTCACCGACGATCCAAAGGCCGGCCATGTGGTCGTAGTGATCGAGTGCTGTGGTGAACGAGCGCCCCCATGCGCCCGGATCAAGAAACGCTGCCATGAACGGCAGGCCGAGCGACAGCGTCTCGAACTCGTAGCCACCAACGAAACCGCGCGATGGATCATGCCGCGCCTCGTCGCGGATGATGCCGGCCATGGTCGTGCCGCGATACATGTGCACCGGTCTGTCGAAGATGGCATAGACCGAGCCGGTGGTGTGACGCATGTAGTTCTTGCCGACCTGACCCGACGAGTTGGCAAGCCCATCGGGGAATTTCCCCGACGCCGAATTGAGCAGCAGCCGCGGGCTCTCGATCGAATTGCCGGCAACCGCGACGATGCGCGCCTTCTGCTCCTGCAGCTTGCCGTCTTTGTCGGCGTAGACAACGCCGGTCACCTTTCCGCTGGCGTCATGGTTGATCTTGATCGCCATGGCATTCGGCCTGACTTCGAGATGGCCTGTCGCCTCTCCCTTGGGTATCTCGGTGTAGAGCGTCGACCATTTGGCGCCCCATTTACAGCCCTGGAAGCAGAAGCCGGTCTGCTGGCAGGACATGCGGTCGTCGCGATCGACCGAGTTGATCGCCATGTTGCCGGTGTGGCATTCCTTGTAGCCGAGCTTGTCGGCGCCGGCCTTCAACACCTTGAAATTGTTGTTGCCCGGCAGCCGCGGCCAGTCATTGGTGCCGGTGACGCCCATCTTGGCTTCAGCCTTGGCATAGTAGGGCTCCATCTCGGCCAGCGTGATCGGCCAATCGAGCAGGTTGGCGCCTTCCAGTTTGCCGTAGGTCGACAGCCCCTTGAACTCATGCTCCTGGAAGCGCAGCGAAGCTCCGGCCCAATGCGTGGTCGAACCGCCGACCGACTTGACGATCCAGGCCGGCAGGTTGGGAAAATCCTTGGCCACACGCCAGTCGCCGGACGTGGTGCGCTTGTCGGTCCAGGCGAGCTGGCTGAACGAACCCCACTCGTCATTGATGAAGTCTTCGTATTCGTGGCGCGCGCCGGCTTCCAGGATGACGACGTCGACACCCTTCTGGGCGAGTTCGTTGCCGAGCGTGCCGCCGCCGGCGCCCGAGCCGATGATGACGACCACGCCATCGTTGTTCAGATCAAATGAAGCTGCCATGGTTTCCTCCCATGATTTCTGTTTGCGGGTTCAGGAGCGACGGGGCTCAGAGCCACTCGATGTCGTCGAAACCGCGCGCGATGTAGCCGCCCTTGGAATAGGACTCGCCCTCGTAACCGAAGATCGGCCACACCTCTTTCTGGTTGTAGAGGCTGACCACGAGGCCACCCCGAATGGCCTGGAAGAACGGCGTCGCCTCGATTTGCTTCAGCACGGCGACGCGCTGGTCCTCCCAGCCAAGGCCGCGGTAGCCGCCGTCACCGGACTTCTTGTCGAGGTCGGCGATGCCATCTTCGAGCATAGTCTTGTAGGCGGCGTCCTTGCCGGCCTGTTCGTCGTGGCCTTTCACGGCAATGGCGTAATATTTGTCCGGAACCTGATCGTGCGGATAGATGTCACGCGCCATCTGGATCAGCGTCGCCATGGTTTCGGGCTTGAGTGCCGATGTCTCCAGTCCCCAGGCATGCTCGGGGCTGATGACGGCGCTGCCTGAGATGACGAGCAGCGCGCCGATGCCGCCCCGTTTAAGAAGCTCTCGACGGGACAGCCCAGGCTTCGCGTCATAGATCGTGACCATTTTATTCCTCCCTGCTTGCTATGTGCGCTCTCTTCAGAACGCCGTTGCTGGCGCGCTGCCCCCGTCAGGGGACGGCTGCGATGTCTCCTATTGGAAGCGACCTCCGCGTTGCAGAACCTCGATCTTGTAGCCGTCGGGATCCCTGATGAAGAAAAAGCGGGCGATCAGCGATCCGTCGCGGTTGAACTCGACGATTTTCTTCGGGTTGAGCCCTAGCGCGCCGAGACGATCATGTTCGCCGTCGAGATCGACGACCGAGACCGCCAGATGGCCGTAGCCGTCGCCGAGCCCGTAAGGCTCCTGCCGATCCTTGTTCACGGTCAGTTCGAGCTCGAACCCTGCCTCGGCATTGCTGAGGTAAATGAGCGTGAATGTCTCGAAATCCAGCCTGTCGGCGACATCGAGCCCGAAGGCGTTTCTGTAGAAATCGAGCGATCGGGCTTCGTCGAGAACCCGGATCATACTGTGGATCGCCTTGGCCAAATCAGTCTCCGTTCTGGTGTGGAGGCGATTATGCGCGGCACGGACAAAAGGTGGTGGCAGCCGGTTACCACGCCCGCAGCCGCGAACGGGACGAAAGTCCGATTGCCGGACCGGCAATTTTGCCCGAGAATGCATGTGGGGACAGGTCAAGCAGTATCAAACTGCACGCCCGTCCACCCAAGACCAACAATCATGGGAGGTTTGTCGGATGTGCAGGGTGTTTGCGGGCCAGGATCCCGAAGGCTATCGCCAGATCAACCGGTCGATTCGCATCGACGGCCACTCGACCAGCATCCAGCTCGAAGCGACATTCTGGGCTTTGCTGGACGAAATCGCCGAAAACCAGGATTTGACGACGCCGAAATTCATCTCCAAGCTCTATGACGAAGCCATCGAGATCAACGGCGCCATCCCGAACTTTGCGTCGATGCTGCGCACCACCTGCGCGCTCTATCTGCGGGGCCATCGGCCGGGAATGGATGAGCAGATGGTGCCGAAGCGGGAGGCTGCTTAGCGCATTGCGCTCAGCTGAGTTCTTGCGCGAGCCCGATGAGAAGCCCTCCAGGCCCTCGAATGTAACATAGCCGATACACTTCTTTATACTGGACGACTTAGCCTGCGAGCCGCGCACCGCGATTGCGGCGCCTTTCAAGCGTCCCGTCAATGTCGTCCACGGTGAACATGACGCGGAGGTAGCCCAGGGCGTTAACCGGGGCGTTGCGGTGATCGGCGACGACAGGCGGCGTGAGGAAACGGGACAGTTCGAGCCGGCTGTGGCCGTCCGGCGTCCGCATCATGGCAATCTCGACGCGCTGATCGCCCAGTCCAGTGACACGTCCGGCCCATTCCCCTTCGATCATGGCCCGCCCTTCGAGCTCAAGGCCGAGCTCGCCAAAAAAACCAATCGTCTCTTCGAGGTCATCGACGACGATTCCTATGTTGTCCATCCGTTTGAGCGCCATGTGTTCAGTCTATAAGGCGTCGTCCAGGCCGTAAACTCCTTAGGCTGCTTGCCAGCTGAGCAAGGGCGATCAGGTCCTGATTCATGGCTGATGGCACGATGCTGTTTCTATCGGTCCAGCATCCGGGCAGGTAGGCCGGATGCTTGGCGGGATCGTGGCCCGGCAATTCTAGCGTTGCGCAGGGCAGTTCCGAAACATTGGCCCGGCTCGTCCTTGCCGGCAGTC
>NZ_RZQI01000313.1:0-6211 GCF_003998335.1 Mesorhizobium sp. M7A.F.Ca.CA.002.05.1.1
AGAATACGGTTTCTTGGCAGGATGACGGTGACGCCAAGCTTGAGTCAAAGATCGCTGAGATTGCGGCTGCGATCATCGTGGCGGGCGAGAAAAAGTTCAGAGCTAGCCTGCGGGAAGCCGAGGAGCGCGCAGAGCGGGAGCGGATCGAAAAGGAAAATCAGCGCCAGGAATGGCTAGCCCAGCGCAACCAACAGCGCCTGCAAAACCTGCGGACCAGCGGAGAGCTACTGCGTCAGTCTGAAGAGATTCGCGCACTTGTTGAGCGCGTCCGTCGCGCGATCCCTACTTGTAGAACCGTGCGCTGACCGCTTTCGGGCCGAGAGTGGACCGACGGCTCCGAGGCTCGGATCGTCAGTAGCGGACCTTCGAACGTCGAATGATCTCAAAGACCAACTGCCAGCTTTCTGCGCGTTAAGCCATGATCGGAGGCGTCGAATGCGAACATGTGTTGAGGGCGGATGTTTCCGGCCTCGGCCCTTTTCGCTCCTAAGTGTGGCCGTGGGATACACCGCCGGTCCCTTGTGTCCCTCCCTGCCTTCGCCCCCAAAGCTGCTGAGGCGCATAGTAGGCTTCTCTTTTGCGCCTCAGATGTGTATGCCTTAATCAGCTCCATGGAACATCTAGCTGGAGCTGATCAAAAATATATGAAGCCACCAACGCAACCTGACTCCGACCGGCCCTTGAATGCCGAGGCGGCCGATCTTTTTGGCTTTGTGGGCATAGCCAGAAGACTCGCACCCGCAATTCTGAAGACGTTCGAAACAGACGGCATGGTCGTTGGCCTGGAGGGGCCTTGGGGATCAGGCAAGACCACGCTGCTGAACTTCCTGCGGCACGAGCTGGACAAGAGCAAGCCGGAGCACATCCACGTCATAAACATCGCGCCATGGCTCAGCGGAGATCGGTCCAATCTCGTATCCTCCCTGCTTATCCCAATAGCGGACATTCTGGATCAGATTGAAAACGCGCACGCCAAACAGAGCCGTTGGAAGCAGCTGAAGAAGAAAGGAACCGACCTCGGCAATCTCGTCCGGTCGTACGGCGCGAAAACAGGGCGGACGTTGGCGCCGGCCGCGCGGTTGGCTGAATATTTCATTCCCGGTGCGAAGATCGCGGGAGACTCGTTGGATTTGGCTTCTGAGTACCTTGAGCAGTCTGAACGCCAACAGACGACTGCCGAAATCAAAGCCAACATTTCCAAGAGGATTTCCGAGCTCAAAATCGGCTTCGTCGTCATTCTGGACGACCTCGACCGGCTTGAGCCCGAACAAGCCGTTGAGGTGGTCCGGCTGGTGAGGTCGGTCGCCGATTTCCCGAAGATTACCTACCTGATGTGCTATGATCGGGCGGCCCTATCCCACGCGCTTATGACTGGCCTGAAGATATCCGATGGAGATCAGTTCCTTCAAAAAATCATCCAGCTGACCTTCACTATACCACTCCCCGAGCCATTCGACTTGCGGGAGCAATTCCTCACAGAGGCTTTGGCCATCTTCGAGGAAGTCACCGGAAGCCCCGCGACTAGTGAGCTCCTCTCCGATCTTAAAGTTGGGGTGGACCGCGAAGGTGGCGCACTACGGACCCCGCGAGAGGTCAAGCTTGCTCTCAACAGCCTCCGGTTCCTGTATCCCTCGATCAAGGACGATGTCTATTTCCCCGACGTCTGCCGGTTGCACCTGATCAAGACAACGAACCCGGCTCTCTATCGTTGGATCGAGGAATATCTCTCGCTACGCTCGGTCCTCGTCACAGGCGATGGTACAATCAGCAGCCACGACAAGAAGGAGATCGGCAAGCGGCTTCAGGAGCTTCTGCCGTCAGACGACGCAATGTCCACGCAGTCAATCTGGAGCCTGCGCCGGTTCATTCCAGGCATCATCAAGAACGACAGTCCCGAGCAATGCGTCTTTTCGAGCTCAAGCGTAGGCGAAGTGAAAAACATGATCGCGCTGCGCCGTCTGGGCAGCCCGATCCATTACCGCTACTACTTCGCGCTGACGTATCCGAAAACGATAATGCCGGATGACGAGTTCAACGCGTTGCTCGCCCTCGCAACGAGCCACACGTCGGCGCTGACGGAGAAACTCGTCGCTCTCGCCCGGAAAAGGAGGTCGTCAGGAAGGAGTTGGTTCGAACATTTACTGGACCGGCTGGATGACGACATGATCAGAAGCCTCGGCGCATCGAGGCTCTCAGGTCTGATAGAAGCCATATCCAACGGCATGGATGTCATCCTTGCCGAAGACAACAGTCCGCGGCCGTTGTCGCTGTCAGTCTCGGATATCGCGGAACGTGTGGTGAGGGGTTGCCTCAAACAGTTGAAGACGTTGGACCACGATGCCTTTACCTCGGCAGCCACCAAGCTCGCCTCAGACTGTCCGTCGCTGAACTGGCTGATCGGGCACTTCATCAGAGACGAGCTTTTCATGCATGGCCTCGTCGGTGAACGGGCAAATCCTGATGGCTCGGCCTTCGACCGTGAGAAGCTGACTGACCTCCTGAATAGCTTGAAGACGCGTGCTACCGCTCAGGTGAACGATGGCGATCTTTCGAAGATGCCGGATCTAGCAGCCTACCTCTTTGGCTGGAGGGACCTGTCAGGCCTGGAAGAGCCAAAGGCCTGGGTCACGAAATTCACCGAACCCGATGAAGGCTTTCTTTTCCTCCTGGACAAGCTGCGCAGTTGGGCCGTGAGCGACCGGGTATATTACCCGCTCCAGCAATCGGCTGTCAGCGTGTTTCTGGATTGGGATGAAACCACAAAGCGACTGGAAACGCTGGCTGACACTGAGCATAGGGAGAAGGTGGAAGAACTCAAGGTCGCGATCGAGCAGGGCAAACACTGAGCACTTGCCGTGAGCGCAGAAATTGATCGGCGGGAATGGCGGTGCAGGAAGGAAGCAAACAAACACCTCAATGGCTCATTGGAGGGGCGCGAAGCGTTCCGTTAGAACGAGGGGCCGTTTGCCGACCGGCAGTTTCTGGCGTTCAAAAAGCGACAGCGGACATTCGATTCGGTAGCTCCGAGGTCCCTGACTGACCCGTTCAAGACCTTCCTCCGACCCCAAAATGCAGGCCCTGATCCAATCCGGACCTTCCTAACACGGTTTCCTTGCCGAAAGCCGACTGTGAGCCCGCTAGAGGACGCGGCGAGAACCAAAGCCTCTTGCTTGTGAGTGAAGAGTTCTTGCACGTTCCGAAGAAGCAGGGGTCTAGTAGAAACAATCCACGCGAATGGGCCAGCTAATGGAGGTGTCGTGAACGCGGTACAGATGCGTGAAATTATCGTGGGGCTGCTTGCCGCAACCTACAACACCGTTGGCGAAGACGGCCTTGCCAGCGCATTCATCCTTGGCCGACGCGATAGGCATCCCGCCTTAGGCGGCATTTCTGTCACGCTTTTCTTCCGTCGAAAGAAGCTGATGCCTGCGGTGATGAAGCTGAGGTCCCTCGGGCCGCCACATCTCCGTTATCTTCCGTTGGGCCATTCCTTTGAGAAGCTGCGGTCTTTCCTCACGGACCGGTACCACCTTGTTGCGGGCAACAACATTTTCAGCCGCGCTGAAACCTCACTCCTGGAGCGGATATCGAAGGAGCAAGTTGACTTGCTTGTCGACCAGTTCGCAGAGAGCGATATCCTCACTCCGCCTCTAGAAACTTGCCTCTTTCCGCTGGTCACCATCCAGATGAGAGATGCGTTTGAGGGGGCGGTATTCTCGCTCTCGACAGCGACTGGTCTTGCAGCACAAACGCCGCTCGCGAACCTGCCACGCGGCTACGTCGATGGTCATCTATTCCCGCCATTCAGCGACTGGAAGCACAAGACCCAAACCCCGACGAGCTGGCTCCTTGTCACCGCTCCATCGCCTGAGGTGGCAAAAAAATATCGAGCATCGATCTTAGGGGCGATCTCCCTCACCGTAATGCATCACTACCGACACCAGTTTACCGGCCGGAAGGTTTTCGGCGGAGTGGTGGGCGTTCGTGATGGATGGTCCTTTTCCGACAGCTCGCCACATACGCCGGCACTCGGCGAGGACGTTGTGCTAGGGGTCGAGGATGGTGTTTGGCTTGAAGTGATTGATAGGGCTCTCGCTTCCAGCAGCGAGGCCGATATCAAGAAGCTGAAATCGCTGCAGTACTTCTACAGGGCTTGGTTTCTACCGGACAGCGAGCGGTTCCCAATAGACTGCATCACGATCGACTCGATGTTTGGGGATGCAAACGGCGCAACGGAGGCTGTTGCGCGCGGGGTGGATGAACTGTTCGGGGGAAAGCTCGATCGTACCCGTGTGCTTCTGCTGATGCGATTGCGGAACTCGGTAATCCACGGCGGAGCGCCGGATGTCTACGATTCCTCGAAGTACGCGAGGTACTACCGAGACTATGGCGACGATCCGATCGCCGACATGAGCGCCCTTGTCGCCGAGTGCCTCCGACGAAAGGTTTTCGATGGGCAGCTTCGAGAGCAACCTGACCCCTACGCTGAAGTGATCGCGCAGGCTGTCGCAGCGGGTAGGTTTCCTGCGAGGGAGCCAGCGGGAATCCTCGCTCCCTTAGCCACGGCGGCGGCGTGACCACTTGACCACTTGCGCCGTCCACAACAGAATTCGTGGCGATGGGATGCAGCTCTGCATGCTCCCCCGGTGCTTCCCCGAGGTTTCAAGGGAAGCTTCCGGAGAGGCCAATGCTTGTTAAGACATCGAAATCGTTGGTGCCGCCGGCAACGTCAGCTATCGGGCAACAGGAAAGATCACCTCAACGGCCGACATCGGGCGCATTGCTGACCGGCTGATTTTGGGCCGTATCCGGACAGTCCGCTTGGGACCCTGGATCGGTGTACTCGGACGCTCGGAGGTCGTCTCGGCGGGGCCCTCTACTCTCGCTTCATACCTGCGCCGACGCAGAACCGTCGTTAGGTGGCCGAGCGGGACAAAACGCGACAGAAAGAAATGGCGTGAGGCCCTACCAATCCGCCAACGGCGGCGATAATTGTGCGAAATGCCGAAGCGATCCCGAAGCCACCAGCTTGAAGCCGAATCCATCCGGCGGTACGAGCAGGCCCTGCCGAGCCGTTGGGTTTGTCGGCGCAAGGACGAGGATTATGGTGTCGATCTCGAGGTCGAGGTCTTCGACGACCGCGACGAGGCAACGGGGCTGATCTTTCTTGTGCAGCTCAAAGCGACCGACGATCCGACAGAGGCGCTTTCAGTTGCGATGAAGATGGATCGGCTCCTCTACCTAGGTAGCCTCGACTGCCCCTCGATCGTGGTGCGCTACTGCAGCGTGGACGATAGCTTCCACTGGAAGTGGCTTTCCAATGTGTTCGCCGAGATCGGCCAACCCGAGACCAAAACCGTGACCATACGCTTCTGCGAAACCGATGCTTGGTCGGACGCTGATCCAGAAGCCATCGTCCGCACGTTTAAGGTGTACCGGACAATCCGCCTGGCCTCGCGACAGCTGTCGCTCGGCTTGGGCATCGATGAGAGGCGCTGCGGTGGCCCACATTCGTTTGAGCTGAGTTGCGCAGTCGCCGAGATCACGTCTTCCTGCCGGATCGTAGGGACGTCATTGGACCCCAGCGAATGCCTCCCCGTCATGGTTCACCTCGACGGCGAATATCTGCGGTCGCGGATAGACATGATCGCGTCGATCACTGTCCACCTTAAGAGTTTCGATCGTCACGAGATTGCGGCACAGCTCTCCTACGTGCTGGCCCACTTCGCATGTGGATATGAGTTCATCTCGCAAGCACGCGATTTGGCAACGCTGATTCGGCAGCGCCGCTACAGATGTCAAAGCCGAAATGTTGCGGCGGTAGTCGCTGCCCGACTGAACGAGCACCCAACTTTGGCAGGTGACCTTGCCGCCCTGAACGGCATCCACGAGCGCCAGGATGAGGCATACCTTCTCTACGTCCACAGCCTCCTGAGCAGTAGCCTTCCCTTCGAAGAGCGTCTGGCCACGGCGTCGAGGTTCTATGTCGACGCGCTTGAGTTCCATGCGGCGGAGACGCCGGAGCGGCAATCGGCGATCCACTATTCCTTCGGGAATGCCCTGCGAATCTCCGGCGCGATGTCGAGGGCTGTCCGGCAGTACAACTTGGCCCGCCGGAAGTATCCCGACTACCTTAGACGAGGCTATTTCCTGGCAGAACTGGCTGCTGCTCTTTTTTTTCGCGGCCGTCACCGAATGGCAGCTACTCTTT
>NZ_RZQI01000314.1:0-6194 GCF_003998335.1 Mesorhizobium sp. M7A.F.Ca.CA.002.05.1.1
CTTCACCCTTTCGGGGCGGGCTCCGGCTCTGGCTTGACCTTCGGGGTTTCCTGCGCCGTGTTGGACTCGATCGGCGGCAGGCCCTTCATCAGCTTCTGCTGCAATTTGGCCAGCACATCGGGGTCCGGCTTCAGGTCGCGAGCCTGGTTCCACTGGAAGGTGGCTTCCAGCTTGCGGCCGACGCGCCAGTAGGCGTCGCCGAGGTGATCGTTGAGAACCGGATCTTCCGGCTTCAGCGACACGGCGCGTTCCATTTCGCGCACCGCGTCATCGAACCTGCCGAGGCGGAAATAGGCCCAACCCAGCGAATCGACGATGTAACCGTCGCTCGGCCTGAGGTCGACGGCCTTTTGAATCATCGCCAGGCCTTCCTTGAGGTTCATGTTCATGTCGACCCAGGAATAGCCGAGATAGTTCAGCACCTGCGGCTGGTCGGGGAACAGTTCCAGCGCCTTGCGGAAGTTCGGCTCGGCCTTGGGCCATTCCTTCAGACGCTCATAAGCGATGCCGCGCTGGTAGAAGATGTTCCAGTTGGCCGCGGTCGGCGCCTTCAGCACCTCGACGGCCTTATCGTAGAGAGTGGCGGCCGAACGGAAATCGTCCTTCGAGGAATAGACGCCGCCGAGCGCCAGATAGGCGCGCATGTCATTGGGGTGGGCGTCGACCAAGGCTTTCAGATGGGTGATCGCTTCTTCGTGACGGTCGAGATCGGCAAGATTGAGGCCGAGTTGCAGGTCCGAAAGCTCCTTCAGCGGCGAAGCGGCGGGAATCCGGCGATAGAGCGCGATGGCACCTTCGCCGTCCTTCAATTGCTCGGACACGGCGGCGAGTTGCACAAGGGCAGCGTCGCTGTCAGGCTTCAAAGCAAGCGCATATTGCAGATAGAGGCGCACGAACGGCTCGCCGCCGCCACGGTTGAGCGCGGTGGCGAGGTCGAGCAGGATTTCGGAGGCGCCATCGGATGGGCCGGCAACCAGCGGCGCAATCTTGTCGCCTTTTGCAATTCGGTCGCGCAAGGCGACGATTTCCAGCTTGCCCGGCGAAAACGCCTCGGCTTGGTCGAGCACCGACAGCGCCTTGGTCTTGTCGCCCTTGCGGACCAGGAACGAGGCGTAGGCCTGGGCGTTGCGCATCCAGGTTTCGGGAGCAGCACCGCCGGCGGCGGTATCCTGCATGGTCGCGGCATAGATCGCCTCGGCCTTTTCGGGCATGCCGGATGCATCAGCGATCAGGGCGCGGTGGAACGACTTGAACAGGCCGAACCAATCCGGCCCCTGCAGCTTGTCGATGGACGCCATCGCATCGGCAGGCTCGCCGGCGCCTTGCTGCGCCCAGCCGGACATCACGCCGGAGATCAACCGGTCGAGATCGGATTCCAGCGACAGCTTGAGCCAGTACTGCGCCTTGGTGAAATCCTTCTTGTGGAAGGAATCGACGGCGAGCGCCAAGCGCGAGAAACGCTCGACGTCAGGCACTTCCTTGAGCTTGTCGGCATAGACCAGGGATTCGTCGAAGCGCCCTTGCGCGATCAGCGACAGCATCAGGCTCTGCTGCAGGCCGGTGTCGCTCGGGTCGAAGGCCAATGCTTGCTTGTAGTAGGCGATGGCCCTGTCGAGGTCGTTGTCGCCCTCGGCGACCCGGGCCGCCAGATAAGCGCCCGAAAACGACGTGATCTTGACCGGTTCGGTGGTTTGCTTGGCATAGGCCGGCAAAGCCGAGATCGCCATGCCGGTCACAATTGCCAGCCTTGTCAGCCAGCGCGCACGTCCTTGCCGCATCATATCCCTTTCAGCCAGGCGCCATCTCCGCATCAGCGGGATCGGCGTAGACTCGATCTTTCCAGGCAAAGCATGGCCTTTTTGGGGTCGCGCTTCAATCCGCCTCGAATTCACAATCCGGGCACCCGATTAACAAATCATGGCGACAGGCACCAGTTTTCCGGTCTTGAATTTCGGTGTTGGCCCTGCGCGGCGCCGAAGATATCGCAGATTCGACCCTTGAGCTCGGCTTCGACCGCTAAGGCTCGGGGCCAATATCAACCCTCGGCTGGCGCGGCGGACCGCTGCACCAGCGTGTCGCTGTATCCACCGGCCGCTATCGTGCTGCACAGTTCGTTCCATTCGCAGCCGCCGCAGGCCTTGCGTACAAGGCCAGCCGAAAACGCCTGCCGCATCCGGGCCAAGGTCCCCGTGTCGAGATCGAGGTGGGTGCCGACCCGGATTGGCCGCGCCAGCAATTCTCCTACATCCAGCGCGGCGAGCCGGTCCCGCTCGACGACGCTCTCGTTGAGGCAGTGAGGTTCCGGCTCGTCGAGCAATGGAGCGCAGACATCGTCGGGGCCGGAAACGAGGAGGATGTCCTCGCCCCGGCTCAGGCGCTCCGCGACGCGATCATAATTGGCGGTGAAGGCGGGGCTGTATCCCTTGCCCACATAGGTGAGCGGGCAAAGGAGATGATGGGCGCGCAGCTTGATCGTCACGGATTGGCCGGCTTGGCCTTGCCGCCGGGAAAGGCCATGAGGGTCGCGGCACCCAGCGCTGACTTGAGCAAGCCGCCGACGATGAACGGCAGGAAGCCGAAGGTAACGGCCTGTTCGGCTCCAATCATGACGGCAAGCCATGCTGTGCCCAGCACAAGGCAGGCAAGGTTGCCAAGCAGCATGGCGACAAAGGCAAGCATCACCCTTTTGCCGTTCCAGCCGCGTTCTGCTAGCCAGCCGACCAAGGCGCCGACAAGCGGGAAGGCGAAGAGATAGCCACCCGTCGGCCCGACGAAATGCGCCGCACCCGCTGCCCCTCCGGACAGAACCGGAAAGCCGACCGCACCCTCGACCAGCCAGGCGACGATGGTGAGCGCGCCAAGCCGCCAGCCATAGAGCGCGCCGATCAGGGTCACGGCAAAGGTCTGCATGTTTACCGGGACCGGCACCATCGGCACCTCGATATAGGACGCCAGCGCCAGGAACAGGGTGCCAAGCACGACGGCTCCAACCTGCCAGGCAAGAGAACGATCCTGGAGCCGGAGCGGACTGAACGACGGCTTGCCGGGGGAGAATGCGACGTCTGTCATTGGGATTCCTTTGATCGATTGAAAATTATAGATAATTTCTCTTTCCGATCTATTATCGAATCCACACTTCCCTGGAGATTGCAAGCCCTGGCTTTGGCGGAGGCCGACTAACCTACGATGGCAAAAGCTTCGCGCGTCGTCCCGGAGGCCGTCCTGACCGGCTTGCGGCCAATCCATTGGACGTGCCGCCCCAGTGTGACGGCCGCGGATTCGGTGTTTCCCTGCCGCAAGGCGGAGAGGATCGCGCGATGGTCCTGATCGGTGCGCGTCTCCCACTCCGACCGCCATGCCGCGAACAGGAAACGGGCGCTTGCCGCGTGCAGATCGTCGATGGTCGCGAGCAGGCGCGGCATGCCGCATGGCGACAGGATCAAGCGGTGGAAGGCGCGGTTGGCCTCTTCCCACGACCTGACATCGCGGGACTTGTCGCCGGCCTTGGTCGCCTCCTCGGCGAGATCGAGAATGGCCGATGTCAGGTGCGCCAGCACCTCAAGGGCGGCGCGCATTTCGGCGACCTCCTTGACCTCGCCCAGATCGAAAGACGCGACGCGCACGCCGCGCCGCGGCTCGCCGATGGCCAGCCCTTGCGCCTCCAGACGCCGGAAGGCCTCGCGCACGGGAACATGGCTGGTTTGGAATTCCTCGGCGATATGATCCTGCCGAAGCCTGGCCCCCGGCTCGATCGCGCCGGATATGATGCGGTCCGCCAGAACCTTGCTGATGCGCACCGCGATGGTGTCGTCTGTGCCCTTTGCCATGTTTTATAGATAATTTGCGGCAGGGCAGCTTGTCGAGACAATTGCAGTCGAAATCGCGAGGCGCCAGAAGCAAGACTCAAGGCTGTGAGACGAAACCGTCGAGCGCAGGCATCGCCACGGTGACCAGGTCATGCAGCCGCTTCTTCGGCACCCCGTCGCGCGCCTGCACTGAGAGGCCAAACAACAGCGTGGTGTAGTAGTCGCCAAGCGCTTCCGGATCGGTATCCGGCTTGAGGTCGCCGTCGCGAACACCCTTTCTCAGGCGCTCCACAATCAATGCATTGCGCGCCAGTCGGCGCTCGGCCAGCCAATGCAGCACGCCGTCATTTTCGGTAGCGCAGTTGGTGGCGGCCGAGACAACCATGCAGCCCTTCGGCAGATCCGGCCTTGTGTAGATATCGATCGCATCGCGCAGCAGCCGCTCGACAAACCGCCGAGCGGTTGGTTCTTCGGCAAGGGCACCGGTGGCGAAGCTTCCTTCGCTGGTTTCGTAGAGAACAACGGCTTCGCGAAACAGATCCTCCTTCGAGCCAAAGGCGGCATAGATGCGCGCCGAGGCCAGGCCAAGCATGGAGACGAGGTCGGCCATCGAGGTGCCCTCGTAGCCGCGCATCCAGAAGGCATCGCGCGCTTTCTGCAGAGCCTGGGCTCTGTCGAACTCCCTTGGCCGTCCCGCCATCGCAACCTCCATTTCTTTATCGATCCACAAATAATCCGCTTGACTCAAGATTGCAAATTCAATTCTTTGTCGATCGATAAAGAATCGAAAGGAGACTGGCATGAGTTCACTCGATCAAGGGCTGCCATTCGGCGCCACTGCGACACAGGGAGGGATTGGCGCGAAGCGCGGCGCCACGCTGGCATTGCTCGCCTTCGCCCAGCTTATCATCGCTCTCGACATCAACATCGTCTTCGTGGCGCTGCCCGAAATCGGGGCTGGGCTGGGCTTTTCCGGCCAGACCTTGCAATGGGTGGTGAGCGCCTACACCGTGTTTACCGGCGGTTTTCTGCTGTTCGGCGGCCGCGCCGCCGACCTTATCGGTCAGCGCCGCATCTTCATCTTCGCGCTCTGGCTCTATGCGCTTTCGTCGCTGGTCGGCGGCCTCGCCTGGTCGCCGGAAATCATCATCGCTGCGCGTGCCGTGCAAGGCATCGGCGGCGCTTTCCTGTTCCCGGCGACGCTCTCGCTGATCAACCGCCTGTTTGCCGAAGGACCGGAACGCAACAGGGCGCTGGCGGTGTGGGGCGGTGCCGGCGCGAGCGGCCTTACCCTTGGCTCACTGGCCGGTGGAATCCTGACAGGCGCCTTCGGCTGGTCGTCGGTCTTCTACGTCAATGTGCTGCTGGCTGGCATCGCCATCATCGCCGCATTTGCCATCATTCCGCGCGATCCCAAGCGGCACCAGCACCGCAACTTCGATCTGCCGGGCGCGCTGACCGTCACCGCAGGCGCCACATTGCTGGTCTTCACGCTGGTCCAGGGACCTGAATATGGCTGGGGTTCGCCAGCGATCATCGCCAGCGCCGCACTGGCAGCGATCTTCATTATCGCCTTCGCGCTGATTGAGGCGAAGAGCGCTGACCCGCTGATGCCGCTGCGGCTGTTCCGCAATCGCAGCCTCGTCGCCGGCATGACGATCACCTTCCTGTTCATGGGAACGTTCGGAGCCCTGCCCTATTTCCTGACCGTGCTGTTGCAGACCGTACATGGCTTCACCGCCCTGCAAACAGGCCTGGCGTTCCTGGTGCCGTCGATCGCCATCGCCGCCGGCACGCAGCTCGGTGAGCGCCTGGCGACGCGCTTTTCTACACGCTCGACCCTGGTCGGCGGCATGATAGTCGGCGCAGCCGGCACAGCGCTGATGGTCCTTGGAGCATCAGCCGACAGCAGCTATGCCGCCATCGTTCCCGGCCTGATCATCTCCGGTGTCGGACAGGGCATCGTCTGGACCGCCATGTGGATCGCGGCCGCGTCGGGCGTGGCACACGACGAACAGGGCGTTGCCTCGGGAATGGCCTGCACGACGCTCAACATCGGCAACGCGATCGGCATGGCGACATTGATCGCGATCGCCAACAGCCATGTCGGCGGATTGACTGGCGATGCACTGAAGGCCGCGATCGCCGACGGCATACAGATCGCCTTCTGGCTGGCGGCGGCGGGCATCTTTGTCAGCCTGCTGGCCGCGTTCGCTTTGCCGGGAAAGGCGAAGCAGCGGGCAACCGGGTGACGCCGCTCAGTTCACCCGGCTGATGCAGAAATCGATGACGTCGATCAGCGCCGATTTCTGCGGCGTCGCTTCCAGCGGCGCCAGCGCGTCGCGGGCGATCTCGCCGAAATGGCGGGCTCGTCCGATCGTGTCGGCG
>NZ_RZQI01000315.1:0-6177 GCF_003998335.1 Mesorhizobium sp. M7A.F.Ca.CA.002.05.1.1
GCATCTGCCGCTTTCGGGCGAGGGCGCTGCCCACTTCGGCGGTCGCTGGAATCCAATTGGCGCTTCAACGATCTATGCGGCGCGCGAATTGTCCACCGCCTGGGCGGAGTACAATCAGGGCTTTGTCCAGCATCCGGCGTTAATTGCCCAACTTGAGCTCTCGGGCGCGCGCTTGGCCGATCTGACCGATGCCGCAATGCTGAGCGAATTGGCCATGACGGCGGGCATTCACCAATGCGAATGGCGAGACATGCTGGATCAGGGCCTTGTGCCCGAGACCCACAAGCTGCGGGATCGCCTGCTTGCCGATGGGGTGAACGGCGTGATCTATCCGTCCTTCATGTCGCCCGGCGGCACCTGCGTTGCGCTCTGGCGCTGGAACGAGGATGGCGCGCCGCGCCTGGAGGTCGTCGACCCCGACCGTCGTCTGCCGAAATCGCCGGCATCCTGGCTTTAGGGCAACTCAGATGGGCGAGTAAGCTCGTCGACTGTTCTTATCAAACCCTGGTGCCGCCCACCGTCATCTGGTTCATGCGCAGATGCGGCTGGCCGACGCCGACGGGCACGCCCTGTCCGGCCTTGCCGCACATGCCGATGCCGGTGTCGAGCTTCATGTCGTTGCCGATCATCGAGACGCGGTGCATGGCGTCCGGACCGTTGCCGATCAGCATCGCGCCCTTGATCGGCTGCGTCACCTTGCCGTTCTCGATCATGTAGGCCTCGGTGCAGCCGAACACGAATTTGCCCGATGTGATGTCGACCTGGCCGCCGCCGAACGAGACGGCATAGATGCCGTTCTTGACCGAGGCGATGATTTCGTCCGGCTCCATGTCGCCCGCCGTCATATAGGTGTTGGTCATGCGCGGCATCGGCTGGTGGGCATAGCCTTCGCGGCGGCCGTTGCCGGTCGCCTTCATGCCCATCAGCCGGGCATTCTGGCGATCCTGCATGTAGCCGACCAGCTTGCCATCCTCGATCAGCACATTGCGGGCCGAAGGTGTGCCTTCATCGTCGACGGTCAGCGAGCCGCGCCGTTCGGGCATGGTGCCGTCGTCGACGACGGTGACCCCTTTGGCGGCGACCTGCTGGCCGAGCAGGCCGGCGAAGGCCGAGGTCTTCTTGCGGTTGAAATCGCCTTCCAGCCCATGGCCGACGGCCTCGTGCAGCATGACGCCCGGCCAGCCGCTAGACAAGACGATGTCGAAAGTGCCGGCCGGGGCCGGTATGGCCTCGAGATTGACCAGAGCTTGCCTGAGCGCCTCCTTGGCGGCGTGCTTCCAGCTGTCCTCGACCAGGAATTCGCCAAACGCCTTGCGGCCACCCATGCCGTAGGAGCCGCTCTCCTGGCGGTCGCCATCGCCGACCACGACGGAGACGTTGATGCGGACCAGCGGGCGGATATCGCACACCATTTGGCCATCGGCGCGCACGATCTCGACATGCTGCCAGGATGCGGCGAGCGATGCCGAAACCTGCCGCACGCGCGGATCCTCGGCGCGCAGCCAGGCGTCGATTTCCTGCAAGAGCTTTGCCTTGGCCTCGAAGGAGGGCGAGGGGATCGGGTTCTCTTCGCCATAGAGATGGCGGTTGGTGCGGGCCGGTGCGGCGGCAAGCGTGCCGGAATAACCGCCCTTGACGGTTGAAACGGCATCGGCCGCGCGCAGCAGCGACGCTTCGGAGAGGTCGCTGGAATGCGCATAGCCGCTGGCTTCGCCGGCAACCGCACGCAGGCCAAACCCCTGGTCGGTGTTGAAGTTGGCGGTCTTCAGGCGGCCATTGTCGAACATCAGCGCTTCGCTCTCGCTGTATTCGAGGAACAGTTCGCCGTCATCGGCGCCGTTGATGGTATCGGCGACGATCCGCTTGATGCGATCGTCTGAAATGTCGAATTGGCCGATCAGGCTGTTCATGGCGCATCCGTTCACAGGAGGAATGGGTCTTTGCCACGATGTAGGCGCGAAGGCACGCCGAGACAATCGCTCTGCCGCATTGTAACGACAAAAGCGGTTTGCCAGCAGCCCGTCGAAGTCACTTCTGGTTGAAGCCGGTGATGTCGCCGGGCTTTCAGGGGAGGGCGGCGAAGCCGTCGGCAAAGCCCTTGAGGTCGACCGGGATGCCGATACCTTCTTCCGGGGTCTGGAAAACGATGAAGGTGGCCGACGTGCCGGTCTTCAGCGTGTCGAGAAGCGGCTTTTCGAGGATCACCTCGGCATAGCAGCCGTCCTGGAAGCAGCGCACGAAATAGGCGCGGCCGATATCCTTGCCGTCGACATTGAGGCCGAGCCCGTTGGGCAAAAGCACGCCGAGCGGCGCCAGCACGCGCAGGATCTCCGCCTTGTTGTCGGCGGTGCGCAGCACCACGACCGACAGTCCCATCTCCGGACGGTCCTCGGCGACGACGTTCTGCATCATCACGCATTGTTCCGAGGTGGCACCGGCCGGCGTGTCGCAGATGATCGACCATGCGCCATGTGTCGAGCGCACGGTGCCGCTCGGCTGCGCGGCGTTCGCCGTGCCGGACACGATCGCGGACAAGCCGATGCCAGACAGGGCGGCGAAAAAGATGACCTTCGCCCAGTTTCTCGAAAACCGAGAGTTTCTCGAAAGCCAGTAATTCATGACGGCTCCATTGCGAATCACGGCACTTTAAGCCGCGCCAAAGCCAAGTAAAGGACGAGACCGCACCAGGTCTGCCCCGAAAAAGCCAATTGGGCGCTTTTCCCTGCCAATTTCGCCCGAATTGCGACGTTCGGCACCTGCGGCCCGCGGGAATGCTGCTGCGGGCTCACTGTAGGCGATTCGGTGCTGCCGCGGCTGCCTCCAAAGGCATATCCGGGCTTGCGCGCAAAAATGCCGCACGGTTTCGTCCGCTCCTTTCTTGCGGAGGGAAAAAGAGTATGGTTTGAACCAGCTTGAAACTGTCGGGATTCCCGTCCCGGCATTGTTCGTTATTCTCGTGGGTACCGCAGCGAGGAACTGGGAGACGATGAGGGCGATGAGAAATTTCCTGGCAAACGCCAAGGTTCCAGCAAGTGCCAAGTTTCTAAGTGCTTGTGCCGCTGTCACGTTTTTCGCCGGCGCATCCGCCCATGCCGACCAGCCCAAGAACTGGGAGACAACCTTCCAGGCGCCGGCGACCGACATGATGCGGCAGATCGAGTGGTTCGGGAACTACACGATGTGGTTCATCGTTCCGATCACCATCCTGGTGCTGCTTCTCCTCGCTTATTGCATCGTCAGATTCCGTGCGAGCGCGAACCCGGTTCCGTCCAAGACCAGCCACAATACGCTGATCGAGGTGATCTGGACTGTCGGTCCGGTCGTCATCCTGCTTTGCCTGGCAATTCCCTCGTTCCAGCTGCTGACCGCGCAATACACGCCGCCGGAAGAAGCGAAGCTGACCGTCAAGGCGACCGGTAACCAGTGGAACTGGGACTACGAGTACCAGACCGAAAACACGCTCTCCTTCAATTCCGCGATCCTTCAGGACACCGACCGCGCCGCCGCCGGCAAGGAGGACCGCAAGGTTTATCCGCGCCTGCTCGCGGTCGACAATGAACTGGTGGTGCCGGTCAACACCATGACCCGCGTGCTCGTCACCGCGACCGACGTGATCCACTCCTTTGCCATGCCGTCGTTCGGCATCAAGATCGATGCCATTCCGGGCCGCACCAACGAGACCTGGTTCAAGGCGGAGAAGGAAGGTATTTTTTACGGCCAGTGCTCGCAGCTCTGCGGCAAGGACCATGCCTTCATGCCGATCGCCATCCGCGTCGTCTCCGATGCGCAGTTCAAGACCTGGCTGGCGGCAGCCAAGACCGATCTGCCCGGCGCCAACAAGACGCTGATGGCCGAGGTCGACGGCCAGAACAAGGTAGCGTCCGCCGGCAACTGATGCCGCGGGTTAGCAAGATTTAGGGAACGGAGCGGAACATGGCAGACGCTGCAGCTCACGACGGGCACGACCACAAGCCTTATCACGGCTGGGTCCGCTGGGTTTATTCGACCAACCACAAGGACATCGGCACGCTCTACCTGATCTTCGCGATCATGGCCGGCATCATCGGCGGTGCCTTGTCTGTCGCCATCCGCATGGAGTTGCAGGAGCCTGGCATCCAGATATTCAGCGGCCTGGCGCAGATGGTCTATGGCATGAACGGTGACGCCGCGATCGACGGCGGCAAGAGCATGTACAATGCCTTCGCCACCGCGCACGCCCTGATCATGATCTTCTTCATGGTCATGCCGGCGCTGATCGGCGGTTTCGCCAACTGGATGGTTCCGATCATGATCGGCGCGCCCGACATGGCGTTCCCGCGCATGAACAACATCTCCTTCTGGCTGCTGCCGCCGGCCTTCATCCTGCTGCTCACCTCGATGTTCGTGCCGAGCGCGCCGGGCGCCTTTGGCGTCGGTGGCGGCTGGACGCTCTATCCGCCGCTTTCGACCTCGGGCCAGCCCGGGCCGGCCATGGATCTGGCGATCCTGTCGATCCACATTGCCGGTGCGTCGTCGATCCTCGGCGCCATCAACTTCATCACCACCATCTTCAACATGCGCGCGCCTGGCATGACGCTGCACAAGATGCCGCTGTTTGCCTGGTCGGTGCTGATCACCGCCTTCCTGCTCCTGCTGTCGTTGCCGGTCCTGGCCGGCGGCATCACCATGCTGCTCACCGACCGCAATTTCGGTACCACCTTCTTTGCGCCCGACGGCGGCGGCGACCCGATCCTGTTCCAGCACCTGTTCTGGTTCTTCGGTCACCCTGAAGTGTACATCCTGATCCTGCCGGGCTTCGGCATCATCAGTCACGTCATCTCGACCTTCTCGAGGAAGCCGGTGTTCGGCTATCTCGGTATGGCCTATGCCATGGTGGCGATCGGCGCCGTCGGCTTCATCGTGTGGGCGCACCACATGTACACGACCGGCCTGTCGCTCGACACGCAGCGCTATTTCGTCTTCGCCACCATGGTCATCGCGGTGCCGACAGGCGTGAAGATCTTCTCCTGGATCGCGACGATGTGGGGCGGGTCGATTTCGTTCAAGACGCCGATGCTGTGGGCGCTGGGCTTCATCTTCCTGTTCACCATCGGCGGCGTCACCGGCGTCCAGCTGGCCAATGCCGGCCTCGACCGCTCGTTGCATGACACCTATTTCGTCATTGCCCACTTCCACTACGTGCTGTCACTGGGCGCGGTGTTCGCCATCTTCGCCGGCTGGTACTACTGGTTCCCGAAGATGACCGGCTACATGTATTCGCCCGTCATCGCCAACACCCATTTCTGGGTCACCTTCGTCGGCGTGAACCTGATCTTCTTCCCGCAGCACTTCCTCGGTCTCGCCGGCATGCCGCGCCGCACCATCGACTACCCCGATGCGTTCGCCGGCTGGAATTATGTGTCGTCCATCGGCTCGTATATCTCGGCCATCGGCGTCCTGATCTTCCTCTATGGTGTGTTCGAGGCCTTCCAGAAGAAGCGGATCGCCGGCGCCAACCCATGGGGCGAGGGCGCAACGACGCTCGAATGGCAGCTGCCGTCGCCGCCGCCCTTCCACCAGTGGGAACAGCTGCCGAAAATCAAGTAAGGCGGCTGCCCGCTCGAATACGAAACCGCCGGTCCGCCGGCGGTTTTGGCCAACGGATGATGGACTTAAGTACGCATGGCCCTTGTCGACGACCCATTGATTGACGAAGCGGGCTTTCGCATGTCGGAAGCGACGGCGGGCGATTTCTTCGCGCTGCTGAAGCCGCGCGTCATGTCGCTGGTGGTGTTCACCGCCTTTGTCGGCCTGGTCGCCGCACCCGTGACCATCAACCCTCTGCTGGCGGTGATCGCCATCCTGGCTATTGCAATAGGTGCTGGTGCCTCCGGCGCGCTCAACATGTGGTACGATGCCGACATCGATGCCGTGATGACCAGGACCGCCAACCGCCCAGTCCCCGCCGGTCGCATCCAGCCGCACGAAGCCCTGACCTTTGGGCTGGTGCTGTCGGTGCTGTCTGTGATGACGCTCGGCGTGCTGGTCAACTGGCTGGCGGCGACGCTGCTCGCCTTCACCATCTTTTTCTACGCCGTCGTCTACACGATGTGGCTGAAGCGCTGGACGCCGCAGAACATCGTCATCGGCGGGGCCGCCGGTGCCATTCCGCCCGTGATCGGCTGGGCCGCGGTGACC
>NZ_RZQI01000316.1:0-6171 GCF_003998335.1 Mesorhizobium sp. M7A.F.Ca.CA.002.05.1.1
GTTCTGGTGCTCGATGAGCCGACCGCCAGTCTCCCGGCCGACGAGGTCGATCGCCTGTTCGACGCCATCCGCCCGCTCAAGCAGCGCGGTGTCGGCATGATCTATGTCTCGCATCGCCTCGACGAGATTTTCCGCATCGCCGACCGCGTTGCCGTGCTGCGCGACGGCAGGCTGGTTGGCCAGAAGAAGGTCGCCGAGACCAAGCCGGACGAGCTGGTCGAGATGATCGTCGGCCGTCCGGTAAGCCAGGTTTTCAGCAAGGCTGAGACGCAGGCCGGCGAGACGGTGTGCGCTGTTCGCGACCTGGTCTGCGCCGGCGCCGGTCCGGTGTCGTTCGACGTGCGCAAGGGAGAGCTGCTCGGTCTGGTCGGATTGCGCGGCGCCGGACAGGAATTGGTCGGCCGCACGCTGTTCGGCTGCCAGGCCTTTTCCGGTTCGGTGACGATCAATGGCGCTATGCCCGATCTATCGAGCCCGATCGCGGCGATGGCGGCCGGCGTCGGCCTAATCGCCCGCGACCGGACGGAGGAATCCATCGCGGCCTCCTTGTCGATCCGCGAGAACAGTTTTCTCAATCCCGGTGCCGGCAAGCGCGGCCTGTTCTCATTCCTGGCGCCTCACAAGGAGGCTGCGCTGGCGCAAGTGATCGGCGGCTCGGTCGGGCTGCGCCCCAACGATCCGAACCTGCCCATCGAAGCGCTTTCGGGCGGAAACCAGCAAAAGGTGGTCGTCGGGCGCTGGCTCCACACCGGCCGCACATTGCTGATCGCCGAGGACCCCACTGCCGGCGTCGATGTCGGCGCCAAGGCCGAGATCTACCGGCTGATCGGCCGCGCACTTGAAGCCGGCCTCGCTGTGGTCGTGGTGTCGACCGATTTCGAGGAGATCGCCCATATCTGCCACCGCGCCTTGGTGTTTTCGCGCGGACAGATCGTGCGCGAACTCACCGGCAACGACCTGACCACATCCGCCGTGATCATTGCGGCATCGGCTTCCGAAGCCGCCTGAATTTTCTGGGAGCGAACCCATGCAATCGATCGAATCCAGTGCACTTGAACCAACCCGTGGCGAAATGGCGGGTTTGCCTTTGGGGCAGAAGATCGTCCGGCTGCTGCCGGTCTACGGGCTGGTGATCCTGACGGCGCTGCTCATCCTGTTGTTTTCGATCCTGCTGCCGAACACCTTTCCGACCCTGCTCAATTTGCGCTCGATCATCTCCGACAAGGCGATCATCGCCCTGCTGTCGCTCGCGGCGATGATTCCGATGGCGTCCGGGCGCATCGACCTCACCGTCGGCTACGGCATCGTGCTGTGGCACATCCTTGCCATCAGCCTGCAGACCATGTTCGGCGTTCCGTGGCCGCTGGCGGTGATCGTCGTGCTGCTTCTCGGCGCTGCAACCGGCTTCCTCAACGGACTGCTGGTGGAAGTCGCCCGCATCGACTCCTTCATCGCCACGCTCGGCACCGGCACCGTGCTCTACGCTCTGGCGCTCTGGCACACTGGCGGGCGGCAGGTCGTCGGCGTGTTGCCCGACGGCTTCTATGCGCTCAACGGCACGATGGTGTTCGGCCTGCCGATCACCGGCCTCTATGTCTTGGCGATTGCCGTCTCGCTGTGGATCATCCTCGAATATCTGCCGATCGGCCGCTACGTCTATGCCATCGGCGCCAATCCGAAGGCTGCTGCGCTGAACGGCATTCCGGTGCGCCGCTTCGTCATCGGCGCCTTCATTTCGTCGGGTTTCCTGACGGCACTGACAGGCGTCCTGCTCGCCTCCAAGCTGCGCATCGGCCAGGCCAGCGTCGGGCTGGAATATCTTCTGCCGGCCCTGGTCGGCGCCTTTCTCGGCTCGACCACCATCAAGCCTGGACGCGTCAATGTCTGGGGCACGATGACGGGCGTCGTCATCCTGGCGGTCGGCATTTCCGGCATCCAGCAGTTCGGCGGCTCTTTCTTCGTCGAACCGCTGTTCAACGGCGTGACGCTGCTCGTCGCCATCGGTATTGCCGGCTACGCCCAGCGCAAGCGCGGCGCGGCGCACAGGGCCAGGACCAAGACCGCAGAGCAGTCCTCGAAGTGACCAGCCGAACCATCCCGGGATCCATGAAATGAGCGACTACGAGATTCTGGACGACCGCTTCCGAAAGCTGACGATCGGGCATGCCAAGCTCGAACGGCTGTGGACCGGCAGCCGCTGGGCCGAGGGGCCGGTCTATGTTCCCGCGGCAAAGCATTTGCTGTGGTCGGACATCCCCAACGACAGGCTGCTGCGCTACGACGAAAGCGACGGTTCGGTCAGTGTCTTCGAAACCCCTTGCAACAACCAGAACGGCCACACGCTCGATGGCCAAGGCCGCGTCGTCGCCTGCGAGCATCGCGGCCGTCGCGTCTCCCGGCTCGAACATGATGGGCGCTGGCAGCCGCTTGTCGAAACCATCGACGGCAAGCGGCTCAATTCGCCCAACGATGTGGTGGTCAAATCCGATGGGACGATCTGGTTCACCGATCCAGTCTACGGCATCGACAGCCACTATGAAGGCATGATTGCCCGGCCGGAGATCGGCGCATCGCATGTCTACCGGTTCGATGAAGCAACCGGCGAGGTGAGTGCGGTCATCGCCGATCTGGTGCAGCCGAACGGGCTGGCTTTTTCGCCCGACGAGAGCATCCTCTACGTGTCGGATACCGGCGCAAGCCATGTTCAGGGCCTGCCGCGTGCGATCAAGACCTATGACGTCGCTGCGGACGGACGCTCGCTGCGGTCGCGCGGCACGCTGGCCGAATGCGAGGCAGGGTTCTTCGACGGGTTCCGCGTCGATCGCAATGGCAATATCTGGGCCTCGAGCGCCGACGCGGTTCGCGTCTACGCGCCGGACGGGACGCTTATCGGGCGCATCCCGGTTCCCGAAATCGTCTCCAATCTGTGCTTCGGCGGTCCGAAGCGCAACCGCCTCTACATCACCGCCCAGACGTCGCTCTATTCCATCTATGTCAACGCGCATCCAGCCGGCCTGAGCCCGGTGGCTGGGCAGATCAGCCAGTGACCTGGCGCCGAAATCGAGTTCCGGAAAGACCAGATAACTTTTTTGAAACCAGGGGAGGTACCAACATGCAACGCAGAACACTTCTGAAATCATCCGTCGCCTTGATGGCCACGACCGTCGCTGCTCCAGTCCTGTTCGCCGGCCACGCACGCGCAGACGCGATGGCCGACGCCATGGCGGTGGTCGAAAAATATGCGCAGAAAGTAACCGCCTGGGACGGCCCGACCACCGGTCCGAAGGCGCAGCCGGGCAAGACGATCGTCGTGCTCGCGGGTGACCTCAAGAACGGCGGCATTCTGGGCGTCACCACCGGCGTAGAGGAGGCAGCCAAGGCGATCGGCTGGGAGGTCAAGGTGATCGACGGCGCCGGCTCGATCGGTGGCCGCACCGCCGCCTTCGGCCAGGCGATGGCGTTGAAGCCGAATGGCATCGTCATTAACGGTTTCGACGCTGTCGAGCAGGCGCCGGCGCTGGAACAGGCTAAGGCCGCCGGCATCCCGCTGGTTTCCTGGCATGCCGGACCGGTGATCGGACCTGACGAAAAGAGCGGCGTCTTCGCCAATGTCTCGACCGACGCCATGCAGGTCTCCACGGCTGCGGCCGACTGGGCCTACACCGATGCCAAGGGCAAACCCGGCGTCGTGATCTTCACCGATTCGACCTACGCCATCGCCATCGCCAAGGCCGACATGATGAAGGCCGAAATCGAGCGGCTGGGCGGCAAGGTGCTCGAATATGTCGACACGCCGATCGCCGAGACCTCGCAGCGCATGCCGCAGCTGACCACGTCGCTGCTGCAGAAATACGGCGATGCCTGGACGCACTCGCTGGCGATCAACGACCTCTATTTCGACTTCATGGGACCTTCTCTGGCCGCCGCCGGCAAGGCCGGCACGGACGCGCCGATCAATGTCGCCGCCGGCGACGGTTCGGAATCGGCCTATCAGCGCATCCGCGCCGGCCAGTTCCAGAAGGTGACGGTCGCCGAACCGCTCAACCTGCAGGGCTGGCAACTGGTCGACGAACTGAACCGCGCCATCGCCGGTGAAAAATGGTCGGGCTATCTGTCGCCGCTGCATGTGGTGACGGCCGACAATGTCGAGTTCGACGGTGGCCCGAAGAATGCCTTCGACCCCGAAAATGGCTACCGCGACCAGTACAAGAAAATCTGGGGCAAATAAGCACGCACCAAGGCGGGCGTATCACCCGATGCGCCCGCAAGCCGACAGACGTCACAAGCACACAATCAGGAAAGCCTCGCCATGATCATTCGCTACGCCCTCTTCGAAGGTGAAATCCATCCCGGACAAGAGAGCGAGTTCCGGCGCTTCGTCAGGGACCGGCTGGTGCCGCTCTGGACTCAGTTTCCCGGCGCTGAGGAAGTGCGCGTTCTCGACGGTACGGCGCGCGACGAAGGCGCGCCCACCTACGCGATGGCGCTGGCCATTCGCTATCGGGACATGGACACCTGCAACCGGGCGCTTCAATCCGACGTAAGATTTAAAAGCCGGGAGGTCACCGGTGAACTGCTGAAGATGTTCACCGGCCGCGTGCATCACCATGTTTTCGAGGCAAATGAGTACGCACCGGTCTGATTGAGATCTTGATCGGAAACGCTCCCATTGCTGCGATCAGCGAATGCCGGTATCGGGGGTTGCGTATCCAAGATTTAAACCTGCGGACCAGACGTCGCCCATTGGCCGCGGAACCATACGGTACGATGCGGAAGATCTCTGATTTTCTGCCCAAGGAAAATTCAATAAAATCAACGTTCTCGCTACATCCTCCGGACCCACCATGACCATTGATTTCGAAGCGAAAATGCACACAACCTGAGCGGTGACGGTACTTTTCGAGACGGCATACGCGCCCCGCCAGACGCCGTTGTGCTGCAAAAATCATCCGATTGTTCTCGATAGTTGGTGAAACCTCAAAATATTTTTTGTTGCGATTTTCTCTTTAAAATCAATAGCGTAATTTTCTGACGGTTCTAGTGTCGTTCTTTTCCGCGTTTCAGGAAATATTTGAAAGTGATTTCAATGGGTTATATGGTCTTTAAATAATCGAGTGGGAGTAGGGGGACCGGCGGCAATGGCAAAGGTTCGGCACGTAGCGTCTCCGCTAGTGTGCCTACGCCAATGACCCCTTACCGGCCTCGATCGCCTTTCCAAAACAATCTGACGGCACTGAAACGTGGCTGTGCGTGGATGTAAAGCGTCCTCTCAGCTGTGTAGAGCCTTGGCGTACAATGGCGTGCAAATAGGCGGGTTTGGGCAGATTGCCGGCTCTGAACTCGCTGGCCAGTCCAAACGTTGCGTCGGTGTAAGCAGGCGCTATGGACAGCGCTTGCAAAAATGCGCTCCGCGCAGCCGGCGGGTCATTGATACCCAGTTCGATGAAACCCAGCGGAACAAGCGCGTCGGTATTTGCCGGCTGAAGAGCAAGGACACGCTTCAGCAACCCGGCGGCTTCTTCGAAATGCTGTTCCTGCCGGGCTTGACGCCTAGCGCATAAAGACTATCGGCCGTTTGTCCATGTGCCGCAGTCGCGCAGCGGAGATACACAACCGTGTATCCGGCAAGTGCGACAAGCCGCTTCTGGTGCATCAGACCTTCCCGCCGCGGTTATGATGGCTTGGTGCGACATTCGTGCCTTGCCCCTTCTCCAGGTTTCTTGCCTGCCGTGGCGGAAACCGTGTGCTGAAATTTCAAGGAAAGAACAAGAAATACTTCACTTTTGAAATATTGTTTTCTAAACTATCAGATTTAAATATGCTTAAAAAAATAATATCCCATATACATGTTAGATGGTTGATAGTTATACTTGTTTTGACGGAAACGTATCCGTAGATAATAATATGTTTACCGATGTATACGCCTATGGTCCGTATTGTCACAAATTTTACATAAATATAGACTCGTCGCGGTTTCGTGATCGCCTTGCGCCCAAGAATTTTCGGATGTACGTTAGCTTGCGGTCAATTAGCCATAGATGATGTTTGAGGGGGCAAAATGAACATTTTGTCGAGGCCAGCTTTTTTTGAAGCATTTCAGAAGAGATTAGCCAGCAAAGAACAGACACCCGTCCCTGGCGTATTTGGCCGTTGGCTGGCAAGTTCGCTGTT